>CALMLJ010000098.1 GCA_937868025.1 uncultured Acidimicrobiaceae bacterium | reverse complement strand
CCCAATTTGACACCCTGATCTACCATTGGCGGCGGTGATCCCCCAGATCATGGGCATCCTGAACGTCACGCCCGACTCGTTCAGCGACGGCGGCCGCTATGTCGATCTCGACGCCGCGGTGACCCAGGCGCGCCGCCTTGTGGACGAGGGTGCGTCCTTCGTCGACGTGGGGGGCGAGTCGACCCGACCGGGCGCTGCCCCGGTGTCGATCGACGAGGAGCTGGCCCGTGTGGTCCCCGTGATCGAGGCGATCACCGCCCTCGACGGCTTCGGCGCCCGCATCTCCGTCGACACCCGTCGCGCCGAGGTTGCCCGGGCCGCGGTCGCGGCCGGGGCCACCGTCATCAACGATGTGAGCGCCTCGCTGTGGCAGGTCGCCGCCGACCTGGGTGTGGGCTGGGTGGCGATGCACATGCAGGGCGAGCCGTGCTCCATGCAGGACGACCCGACCTACGTCGACGCTCGAACGGAGGTGTACGACTTCCTCACCGAGCGCGCCGCCACGGCCCATTCGGCCGGCGTGGCCGAGGTGTGGGTCGACCCCGGCTTCGGGTTCGGCAAGTCGCTCGACCACAACCTCGAACTCGTGGCCGGCATCGGCGACCTGGTCGATCGTGGCACCCCGGTCCTGCTGGGCGTCAGCCGCAAGAAGTCCCTCGGAGTCCTCACGGCTCGGGCCGACGGACTCGGCGCCGACGTCGTTTCACCACCTTCGGACCGACTGGAGATGGGCGTCGCCCTCGCCACGTGGGCGATGATGGCAGGAGCACAGATCATCCGGGCGCACGACGTGCGACCCCATGTCGAGGCCGCGCTTGCCGTCGCCGCGGCCCGTTCGAACACCCCCACCCCCGCCGTCGCGGGCAACTGACGAGGACAACATGGCAGCAAAAGGCAAGTGGGCCCAGGGCATCAAGCCCCGGCATTTCAGCTGGGTGATGCAGGACAAGCTCGCCATCTGCGAGCGCCCCGGCGGCTACGGCACCAACCACCGCAAGGTGCGCCGTCAGGAGGAGATCATCTGGATCCGCGAGCAGGGCTTCGCTCCGGTCATCAGCCTGATCCCCGCCAACCACAACCTGCACAACTACGACGAGCTCTCGGTCACCTGGCGCCACCGCCCGCTGCCGGCGACGGAGGACTACCCGCGCTACCTCGGCGACATCTACCCCGAGCTGCAGGGCCTGCTCGACTCGGGCGCCAAGGTGCTCTACCACCACGAAGAGCTCAACGACCGGCTCGTCGGCATCATGGCCGGCTACCTCGTGTGGGCGGGCATCGTCGTCGAGCAACCCCGGGCGATCTTCCTGCTCGAGCACATCACGTCGCGTCAGCTCGGTCCGGCGGGTCGCGACATCGTGGCGGTTGCGGCCAAGATTCGCGCCAACGCTGCGGCAGCCGAGTAGCCCGTGGCCGACGTGATCCAGCTCCGGGGCCTCCGGGCGCTCGGGTTCTGCGGTGCCCTTCCCGAAGAGCAGGAGCGCCGCCAGCCGTTCGAGGTCGACCTCGACGTCGAGACCGATCTGTCGGCGGCGGGAGCCTCCGACGCCCTCGACGACACCGTCGACTACGGCGCGCTGTGTGCGCAGGTCGAAGCGGTGATCGTCGACGAGCGCTTCGCTCTGATGGAGCGCATGGCGGCACGGCTCGCCGAGGTCGTGTTGGGAGATTCCCGGATCACCGCCGTCACGGTGACGGTGCGGAAGTTGCGCCCGCCGGTGCCCCAACAGCTCGAGACCTCGGGCGTGACCATCCGTCGGACCAACGACTGATGCGGACGTTCATCAGCGTCGGGTCGAACCTCGGCGACCGTCGAGCGTTCCTCCGCGACGCCGTCGATTCGCTGCCCGACGTGGTCGCGGTGTCGAGCGTGTTCGAGACCGACCCGATGGGTGGCCCCGGCAACCAGGGCGCGTTCCTGAACATCGTCGTCGAACTCGACACCGAGCTGACGCCGAGCGCGTTGCTGAGCGTCTGCCACCGGATCGAGTCGGCGGCCCATCGGGTGCGTGACGAGCGCTGGGGCCCGCGGACCCTCGATCTCGACATCATCTGGATGGACGGCGTCACGATGGACGAGCCTCGGCTCACCATCCCGCACCCGCGCTGGAAGGAACGGAAGTTCGTGCTGGCGCCGCTGCGCGAGCTCGCGCCCGACCTGGTGACGGCCCAGGAGGTCGAGATCGCCGACGGGCGGGTGTGGACGGTCGAGAACCTGTCGTGACGCGACGGGTCCGGATCATCGGCGCCGGGCGCGCCGGCGGCTCGTTCGCCTCGGCCCTGGCCTCCGTCGGCTGGGAGGTGGACGGCCCGATCGGCCGGGATGCCGGAGCGATCGCGGCCGCGGCGAGCGACGTCGATCTCGTGTTGATCTGCGTCGGGGACGGCGCGGTGCCCGACGTGGCCGCTTCGATCGAACCCGAGCCGACGTGCGTTGTGGCCCACTGTGCCGGGTCGCTCGGGCTCGACGTCCTCGCGCCCCACGAGCGGCGGGCGGCGGTGCATCCGCTCGTGTCGCTGCCGAACCCCACGACCGGCACCGAACGACTTCGCGACGACGCCTGGTTCGCCACGGCCGGTGATGGGATCGCGGACGAAGTCGTCGACGCGCTCGGCGGGCGTTCCTTCGTCATCGCCGACGAGCACCGCGTCGAGTACCACGCCGCCGCCTGCATCGCCGCCAACCACCTGGTCGCTCTGCTCGGCCAGGTCGAACGGATCGGGGCGGCCGCCGGCGCGCCGTTCGAGGCCTACCTGTCGCTCGTGCGCGGGGCCGTCGACAACGTCGCCGAGCTCGGCCCGACCGCGGCGCTCACGGGGCCGGCGGCACGCGGCGACGAACTGACGATCGCCCGCCACCTCGCGGCGATCGACCCGTCCGAGCGCGACGCCTACCGGGCCATGGCCGACCAGGCCCGCCGTCTCGTCACCACCAACGGGAGCAACTGACATGCAGACCGTCACGACCATCGCCGAGCTGCGCCGCCACCTCGACGCCGCCCGCGCCGTCGGTCGCACCGTCGGACTCGTCCCGACCATGGGGTACCTGCACGCCGGTCACGAGTCGCTGATGGTCCGGGCGAGCGCCGAGTGCGACGACGTCGTGGCGACGATCTTCGTCAACCCGCTGCAATTCGCCCCCGATGAGGATCTCGACGCCTACCCCCGCGACCTCGAGGGCGACACCGCGCTGGCGACCCGAGCCGGTGTCGACTGGCTGTTCGTGCCGTCGGTCGAGGAGATGTACCCCCGTCCGGTCGCGACGACCGTGTCGGTCGCCGGGGTGTCAGCGGCCATGGAGGGTGCGTCGAGGCCGACGCACTTCGACGGCGTCGCGACCGTGGTCGCCAAGCTGTTCAACATCGTCGGCCCGTGTCACGCGTATTTCGGGGAGAAGGACTTCCAACAACTGGCCGTCATCCGTCGCATGGTGTCGGACCTCTCGGTGCCCGTCGTCGTCGTCGGGTGTCCCACGCTCCGCGAGGACGACGGGCTCGCGAAGTCGAGCCGCAATGTCTACCTCTCCGCCGACGAACGTGTCGCCGCTCCGGTCCTCCACCGCGCGCTCCGGCTCGGTGCCGAGATGATCGCCGCCGGCGAGACCGACGCCGACGTGGTGCGCGCCGCCATGGCGGCGGAGATCGCGACCCAGTCGTACGGGGCCCTCGACTACGTCGAGGTCGCGGACGCCGATACCCTCGAACTCCAGCAGGTCTGCGGCCCGAACAGCCGACTCGTGGGTGCCGTCCGCTTCGGGAGAGCGCGACTCATCGACAACATCGGAGTGGGTAACGTCGCGCAGCCTGATCCGGCCACCGGTACGGCGCGAGGAGCCCACGATGTCTGAACTCGATCTGCTGGTGCTCGGCAGTGGCGTGGCCGGCTTGTCGGCTGCGGTGCGAGCGGCGGAACTGAAGGGTCTCAGCGTCGGTGTCATGACCAAGGCCGAGCTCGAGCTGGCCACCACCCGCTGGGCCCAGGGCGGGGTGGCCGCCACGCTGTCGGGCGACCGCGAGGAGACCGACCTCCACCTGGCCGACACGCTCGCGGCCGGTGTCGGGTTGTGCGACATCGAGGCCGTGCGCGTGCTCGTCGACGAAGGGCCGGGCCGGGTCCACGACCTCATCGCGTTGGGAGCCCTCTTCGATCGTGATGCCGAGGGTGAGTTGGAGCTCGCCCGCGAGGGTGGGCATTCGGTGGCCCGCATCGTGCACGCCGGTGGCGCCGCCACCGGCGCCGAGATCGAGCGGGCACTCGTCGCAGCGGTCCGCGAACGGGTCGCCGAGATCTACGAGGAGACCTTCGCGCTCGACCTGATGATCCAGGACGGCCGCTGCCGCGGCGTCCGGGCGGTGGGTGCCGACGGAGAGGTGTTCGAGGTTCGGGCGCGCCACGTGCTCCTCGCCACCGGTGGTGCCGGCCAGTTGTTCGCCGTCACCACCAACCCGCCGGTCGCCACCGGCGACGGCGTCGCGATGGCGCTCCGCGCCGGCGTTGCCATCGCCGACATGGAGTTCTTCCAGTTCCACCCGACGGCGCTCGACCATCCTTCGATGCCGCGCCCGCTCTTGTCCGAGGCCCTTCGCGGCCACGGCGCCCTGCTGCGCGACGCCAACGGTGAGCGCTTCGTCGACGAGTTGTTGCCCCGCGACGTCGTGTCCCGCGCCATCACGGCGCGCATGCTCGATCAGGACATCGACCACGTCTGGCTCGATGCCACGCAGCTCGACCACTTCCACATCCGTTTCCCCACCATCGCCGCTGATCTCGAGGCGGCCGGTCTCGACCCGTCGGTCGACTACCTGCCGGTGGCCCCGGCCGCCCATCACCAGTGCGGCGGCATCGTCACCGACATCAACGGGGCGACCACCCTCCCGGGCCTGTGGGCGGCCGGCGAGACGAGCTGCTCGGGGGTGCACGGGGCGAACCGGCTCGCGTCGAACTCGTTGCTCGAGGGCATGGTGTTCGGGGCCCGGGTCGTCGAGTCGATCGCGGAGGGCATCGACGGTCCCGAGGACACCGGCGCGATGCGGTCGGCCCGAGGCGTCCCGTCGACCGACATCCTCATCGGCGGAGTGCTGATCGACAGCCCGGTTCTCGCCAAGTCCGACGCCACCGCAATCACGTCCGAACGCGTCGCCGAGCTGCGCCGCACCGTCCAGCGGGCGATGACCATTCATGCGGGAGTGCTGCGCACCGCCCAATCGATCGCCGCCGCCCACGAGGTGCTCGACACGGTGTGGGCCGAGCTCCCACCGGATCCGACCGAGCCCGACGTCAGCGAGTTGAGCAACCTGGTGCAGGTGGGCGCGGTGCTCCTGCAGGCAGCCGCCGCCCGCGAGGAGAGCCGCGGGGCGCACACCCGCACCGACTTCCCCGGAGCGCGGGAGGATCAGCGTCACCGGCTGGTGATCGGCTCGTGAGCGGCTACTTCGATCCGCCGATCCACGCCGTCCGCGCCGCCGTGCAGCGGGCCTTCGAGGAAGACCTCACGCCGTTGGGCGACATCACTGCTGCGCTCCTCGACCAGGACGTCACCACGGTGGCGCGCCTCGACGCCCGCGAGGCCGGTCGGCTCGCCGGCTCGATGTGCGTGACCGAAGCGTTCGCCCAGATCGATCCGACGATCGAGATCGAGTGGCGGTTCCGCGACGGCGATGCGCTGGCCCCCGGCGACGACATCGCGTACGTCCGCGGCCGGCTCGCTCCGATCCTCACCGCGGAACGGACCGCCCTCAACTTCTTGTGCCACCTCTCCGGTGTGGCAACGCTCACCAATCGGTACGTCACCGAAGCGGCCCGCGGCGGTGGGGCCAAGGTGTGGGACACCCGCAAGACGACCCCCGGCCTCCGCGCGCTCCAGAAGGCGGCGGTCCGCGCCGGTGGCGGCCGCAACCACCGTGGCAATCTCAGCGACTGGATGCTGCTGAAGGACAACCACATCACCGGCATCGGCATCACCGAAGCGGTGCAGCGCTGCCGCGACCTCTGGCCGGCCCGCACCGTCCACGTCGAGTGCGATCGCATCGAGCAGATGGTCGAAGCCATCGAGGCCGGAGCCGCCGCGGTGCTCCTCGACAACATGACCCCCGACCAGGTGCGCGAGTGCGTCGTGACCGCCCGGCAGCTCGCCGAGCGTGGC
>CALMLJ010000097.1 GCA_937868025.1 uncultured Acidimicrobiaceae bacterium | reverse complement strand
TCGGATCACCCAGTCCGTCGGCGATCGCTTCCGCGTAGCCGCGGATCGACGTCAGCGGTGTTCGCAGGTCGTGCGACACCGACATGAGGAACTGGTGCTCGAGGGCCCGTGAACGCTCGAGCTGGACGGCCATGCCGTTGATCGAGTGCGCCAGGGCGCCGAGTTCGTCGGACGGGCGACCGGCCGGATCGGGCTCGGGGAGTCGAGCCGTCAGGTCGCCGCCGGCGATACGGCCGGTGACGTCGACGGCGTCGCGGATGGGGCGGCCGAGTCGCCGCCCCAGCCGCACCGACACGCCGATGGCGATCACGAGGGCGACGGCTGCGCTGAATGCGAGCCAACGCAGCGCCGGCGCGATGATCGGTTCGCGCGTGGCGGTGAGCACCGCCACGGTGGCGGAACCGTTCGGGTTCGTCCGGGCCGAGGCCGCCCACAATCGGTTGCCTCGGGACCCGCTGAGTGTGTCGCCCGTGCGCAGGGCCTCGAGGTCGAAGTCGCGGGCGGGGATCCACGACGGTCGCGTGCCGACGAGGGCGCCCTTGGCGCTGATGCGGAGCTGGGTCACGCCGCTGAGGCCGAGGACCTTCACCAGCTTCTCCTGCGCCTCGACGAGCGTCGGGTTGTTGGGTCGGAGGGTTCGGTCGAGGTTGGGGACGAGGTCGGCGATCGTATTGGCACGGTCCTCGAGCGCCGAGATCTCGCGGGCCTTGCCGGCCACGCGGGAGGCGACGATCGTGCCGATGCCGGCGAGCAGCATGGTGCCGATCACGATGCCGACGATCGCGGCGGTGATGCGCCGGCTCACGAACCGCCCCGATCGCCGGTGACGTCAGCCGAGGCGGTAGCCAACGCCCCACACCGTGTCGAGCGGGAAGCCGTCGCCGAGCTTCTTGCGGAGCTGACGGACATGGACGTCGACGGTACGGTCGTCGCCGATCCAACCGTCGCCCCAGACGCCGTCGAGGAGCTGGCGGCGCGAGAGCGCCAGGCCCTGGTTGGCGGCGAGGTATGCGAGGAGGTCGAACTCGCGGGTCGCCAAGGCGACGGGCGTGGTGTCGACGCGGGCTTCGCGGCGCCCGAGATCGACCTCGATGTTGCCCACGGCGATGACCTGTGGTGTGGCGGGGGAGGGTTGCGGAGCGGCCGTCCGTCGCAGGATCGCCTTCACCCGCGCCACGATTTCCCGTGGCGAGAACGGCTTGGTGACGTAGTCGTCGGCGCCCATCTCGAGACCGAGTACCCGGTCGATCTCGGCGTCACGGGCGGTGAGCATGAGGACGGCGACATCGGAGTCGGCGGCCCGCAGGCGGCGGCACACCTCGAGACCGTCGACGTCGCCGGGCAGGCCCACGTCGAGGATCACGAGCCGCGGCGACCGGTCGCGGATCGTGGCGAGCCCGGTCTCGCCGTCGCCGCACAGGAACACCCGGTACCCGTCGCGCCGGAGGTACATATCGAGGAGGTCGGCGATGTTGGGGTCGTCCTCGATGACCACGATCACGGTCTCGCCGTCGGCGCGGGCCGTTCCCGTGAGGGTGGTGCGGGGCGTGACCATGGGGACCATTGTTCCCCGCGCCGTAGCATCAGCGGGGTGACCCTCTACGACGTGCTCGGTGTCCGCCCGGGCGCGACCGCTGCCGAGATCCGCACCGCCTACCTGGCGGCCGCCCGCCGCGCCCACCCCGATGTGGCCGGCCCGTCGGGCGACGACACGATGCGTGATCTCAACTCGGCGTGGGCGGTGCTCGGCGATGCCGAGGCGAGGGAGCGGTACGACCTGACGCTCGCCGCTGGTCCGTCGGCGCCGGGGCGCCCGGGCCGGGAGCGGCCGAAGGTCGACATCAACCGTCCGCCCGACCGGCCGTTCGTGCCGCACCACGCTGTGGACGAGGACGACGACGACGAGTGGCGGTACGTCGACGACGTGACCGACCCCGAGACCGCGCCGGGCACCGTCGTGCAGTTGGCACCGATCGCGTTGGTGGTGTTGGGCCTGGTGTTCGTCGTCGGTGGTGGGGTGCTGCGGGCCCTCCCGGTGATGGCGTTCGGCGGCGTCTTCGTGGCGCTCGGGCTGGTCGGGTTCCTGATCCTCCCGTTGGCGGTGATGGCGAAGGCGAGCACCGTCGAACAGCGTCGTGAGCGCAACCGCCGCCGGTAAACCCGTGCGGCGCCGGTCCCGCGACGCGCTACCGTCGCCCCCGATGGCCACCTACCTCGATCGCATCATCGCCTTCCATCGTGAACGCGCCGCGACCGACGCCCGCTCCGCGGAGCAGCTGATCGAGGAGTGTGCCGCCCTGCCCCCGACCCGTGGGTTCACGGCGGCGCTGCGCGGCGCCGACCGACTCGGGGTCATCTCCGAGGTCAAGCGCCGGTCGCCGTCGAAGGGAGACTTGTTCGCCGATCTCGATCCGGCGGCGCTGGCTGCGAGCTACGAGGCCGGTGGTGCGTCCTGCCTGTCGGTGCTCACCGACGGCCCCCACTTCGGTGGATCGGCCGCCGACCTTGCCACAGCCCGGGCCGCGACGAGCTTGCCGGTCATCCGCAAGGACTTCACGGTGTCCGCGCTCGACGTCCTCGACGCCCGGCTGATGGGAGCCGACTGTGTGCTGCTGATCGCGGCGGCGTTGAGCGACGACGAACTGGCCGAGTTCGGTGCCCTCGCCGGGGCGATCGGGTTGGACGCCCTCGTCGAGACCCACGACGAGGCTGAGGTCGAGCGGGCACTCGCGACGACCTCGACGGGCCTGATCGGGGTGAACCAGCGCGACCTCGTCACCTTCGAGGTCGATCAGGAACGTGCCGTGCGCGTGGCGGCGGCCATCCCCGCCGACGTGGTCCGTGTGGCCGAGAGCGGCGTGCGCGGTGTCGATGACGCGGTCGCGCTGGCGGCGGCGGGCTACGACGCTGTGCTCGTGGGCGAGCATCTGGTGACGTCGGGCGATCCGGCGGCGGCGATCGCCGCGCTGCGGGTTCCTCGTGACCCGGCCGGACGGGTACCCCGCTCCTCGACGGCGCACCGCTAGGTTTGGCGCCATGTGGGTGAAGATCTGCGGCATCACGAACGAGGAGGACGCGCTGATGGCGGTCGCCCTCGGTGCCGATGCCGTCGGCTTCGTCTTCGCCCCGTCGACCCGACAGGTCACGGTCGGCACTGCCCGTGACATCGCCCGTCGGCTTCCGCCGGAGATCATCACGATCGGCGTGTTCCGTGATCAGGACCCGCACTTCGTTTCCCAGACGGTGCTCGACGCCGGGCTCCGGGGTGTGCAGCTCCACGGGCACGAGACCCCGGCAATGGCCGCCGAGCTCTCGCCGCGTCCGCAGACGCTGATCGTCGCGTTCCCCGCGGGTTCTCCCGCCATCGACCGCTTCGACGAGTACCACGCCGACGCGATGCTCCTCGACGGCACGACTCCGGGGAGCGGCCAGGTCTTCGACTGGGACCTGGTCGACTCGATCCGCGACCATCGTCGCCTGATCCTCGCGGGTGGTCTCGATCCCGACAACGTCGGTGCCGCCGTCGCTCGCGTCAACCCCTGGGGGGTCGACGTGTCGAGCGGTGTCGAGGCGTCGCCCGGTCAGAAGGACCCCCGTCTCGTGCAGGCGTTCATTCGCGCCGCGCGTGCGGCCGAGCCCGCCGCGTACGCATCCGATGGCGGCCGCGAGCCCTTCGACTGGCGCGAGGCCGGCGATCTCTGATCGATCGCCGGCCGTCCCCCGATCGGTGCAACGAGACGAGTTCGACGCGATTCGGCCCCGTCTGGGCACAATCGCATGGCTGACCTGTGAGAACGAGATGAGTGGGCGACATGACTGAGATAGTGACGAAGACGGTGAGTGTGGGGTCGGAGACCGAGTCGGTGATGGGCGATCCCGTCAACGGACGGTTCGGCGAGTTCGGCGGGCAGTTCGTGCCCGAGACGCTGGTTCCGGCGTGCCAGGAGTTGGAGGCGTCGTTCAAGGAGGCGTGGGCCGATCCGGCATTCCGGGCCGAGCTGAACCACCTGCTGACCGAGTACGCGGGGCGACCGTCGCCGCTCACCGAGTGCTTGCGGCTGTCCGAGGAGCTGGGCTGTCGGATCTGGCTGAAGCGTGAGGACCTCAACCACACCGGCTCCCACAAGATCAACAACGTGCTGGGCCAGGCGCTGCTCGCCAAGCGGATGGGCAAGACCCGGCTGGTGGCCGAAACCGGTGCCGGGCAGCACGGGGTGGCGAGCGCCACCGCTGCGGCGCTGATGGGCATGGAGTGTGTGGTGTACATGGGCGAGGTCGACATGGCCCGCCAGGAGCTCAACGTGTTCCGCATGCGACTCCTCGGAGCGGAGGTCCGGCCGGCGAGCTCGGGGAGTCGGACGCTCAAGGATGCGGTCAACGAGGCCATGCGTGACTGGGTCGCCACCGTCGAGTCGAGTCACTACTGCCTGGGTTCGGTCATGGGGCCGCACCCGTATCCGTGGATGGTGCGTGAGTTCCACCGTGTGATCGGCATCGAAACGGCCGAGCAGTTCCGCTCCAAGGTCGGGGGGTCTCCCGACTACGTCGTCGCCTGTGTCGGCGGCGGGTCCAACGCCATCGGGATCTTCAGTGGGTTCGCCGATGCCCCGTCGAAGCTGATCGGTGTCGAACCGGCCGGCGGAGCAGCGGTCGGGCGCGGGGTCCCCGGCATCGTGCACGGTATGCGCTCGTTCCTGATGCAGGACGAATTCGGCCAGGTCGAGGAGGCCCAGTCGATCTCGGCGGGCCTCGACTACCCCGGCGTCGGGCCGGAGCACGCGCACCTCGCCGACATCGACCGTGCCGAGTACCACCCCGTCACCGACCCCGAGGTCATCGACGCGTTCAAGTTGCTCAGCCGCAAGGAGGGCATCATCCCGGCGCTCGAGTCGGCGCACGCGATCGCCTGGGTGTCCCGTGAGCGGGAGCGGCTGGCCGGTTCGACCGTGGTGATCAACCTGTCGGGCCGCGGCGACAAGGACGTGGGCCAGATGATGGACATCCTCGGCCCCGAGTTGATGGGAGAGCACGCGTGACCGCCGCCTCGACGCCGTACGGGCAGCTCGAGACGCAGCTTCGTCAGCGCCGCGAGCTGGGTGTGAAGAGCCTGGTCGTGTACCTGACCGGCGGGCTGCCGGGTTGGCTCGACATGGTGCGGGCAGCGGCGGACGCCGGCGCCGACGCGATCGAGATCGGCATTCCCTTCTCCGACCCGGTCATGGACGGGCCGATCATCCAAGAGGCCTCGGACCGAGCGCTTGCCGCCGGTGCCACGCCGCCGAGCATCCTCGCCGAGGCGGCGACGCTCGACGCCGGCGTCCCGTTGTCGGTCATGACCTACTACAACCTCGTCTACCGGTTCGGGTTGGAGCGGTTCGCCCAGACGGCGGCCGAATCCGGCGTGTGCGCGGCGATCCTGCCCGACCTGCCGCTCGAGGAGTCGGGGGAGTGGTGCGCCGCTGCTGACGCCGCGGGGATCGAGACCGTGATGCTCGCCGCGCCGACCGCTCCGCCGGAACGGTTGCCGCGCATCTGCGCCCGCGCCCGAGGCTTCGTCTACGGCGTCGGGTTGCTGGGTATCACCGGTGAGCGCGACAGCTTGGCGCTCTCGGCGCTCGACATCGCCGGTCGGCTCAAGGCGGTCACCGACGTTCCGGTGTTGGTGGGTGTCGGGATCTCGACGCCACAGCAGGCGGTCGAGACGTGCGCCGTGGCCGACGGTGTGATCGTCGGATCCGCGGTCGTTCGGCGCGCGCTCGAGGTCGGCACGCCCGAGGGGGTGGCCGATCTCGTGGCCGAGTTCCGGGCCGCGTTGGACGCCAAATGCTGACAAAACCCCGAAAACACGGTAGAGTTACACCGTTGTAACTTCATCACATGAACCCGGGAGGGTCACCACAATGAACAAGACTGAACTGGTCGAGACCATCGCCGTTCGCACCGAGCTGTCCAAGAAGGACGTCGACGCGGTGCTCGGCGCGTTCTGGGACATCATCGCCCAGACCGTCGCCAAGGGGAAGGACGCGGTCACGATCCCGGGTTGGATCAAGTTCGAGCGTGTCACCCGTGACCCCCGCACGGTCCGCAACCCCCAGACGGGCGAGTCCATGAAGATCGGCAAGACCAACGCCGTCAAGATCACCGCCGGCGCGACCCTCAAGGCCATCGCCAAGGGCACCAAGCCTGCCCCGAAGTGATCTGAGACGCGCTCCGGCGCGTCGCTGAACGAGTGCACGAAGTTCGAGGGAGGAGCAGGCTCGCCTGCTCCTCCCTCGCATTTTTGGCTGCACTAGGTTGCGGGCATGGCTGATTCGACTCCCACCGTTGGCAAGAAGGCCCCTGCGATCAAGCTGCTCGATCAGCACGAGGCCGAGTTCTCCCTCGCCGCCCAGAAGGGCAAGCACGTGCTCGTGTACTTCTACCCGAAGGCCGACACGCCGGGTTGCACGACCCAGGCGTGTGGGCTCCGCGACATCGTGTCGGAGGTCGGCGACACCGTCATCGTGGGCATCAGCCCCGACAAGCCGGCCAAGCTCGAGAAGTTCGACACGAAGTACGAGCTCGGGTTCACGCTCCTCTCCGACGTGGAGCACGCCGTCGCCGAGGCCTACGGCGTGTGGCAGCTCAAGAAGAACTACGGCAAGGAGTACATGGGCGTCGTGCGCTCGGCGTTCCTGGTCGGCCCCGACGGCAAGGTGACCCACGCCTGGCCGAAGATCAGCCCGAAGGACACGCCGACCAACCTCCTCGCGGCCCTCGCCGAGGGGTAGCCCGACCGAGATCAGGCGACAGGATCGGGCGACAGGATCAGGGATTCGGCTGGGGAGCCTGGGTTGCGGCGTACCGCGCCCGGTTGCGGGCGAACGCCCGCTCGCGCCATGCCGTCACGACCGCCACGACGGCGACGACGAACAGGATCCGTTGTCTCGTCGCCGCGGACTGCGGTGAAACGTGGTTCGAGGACATCGAGGTGCAGGCTACGCTCTCCCGGCGGCCCGGGTGGCGGAATGGCAGACGCGGCGGACTCAAAATCCGCTGTCCGAGAGGGCGTGTGGGTTCGAGTCCCACCCCGGGCACGCTTGTGATGGAGTGATCACCCCGAGAACATTG
>CALMLJ010000096.1 GCA_937868025.1 uncultured Acidimicrobiaceae bacterium | reverse complement strand
TACTCGCCGTTGTTGATGTCCTCCTTGGCGCCGGAGACGAAGCCGCCGCCGTGCACGAAGACGATCGTGCCCTTGTTGCCACCGGTGCGCACCCGGTAGATGTCCATGCGGTGCTCGGCCAGCGGCCCGTAGGCGACGTTGGTGGACACCGGGCTGATACCACTCCCCCACGAGCGGTCCACCTTCTGGGCCGTAGTCGGGTTGGGAGCGCAGCTCACCGACACGGTGGCGACGAGGAAGATGATGGCGGCATGTCGAAGAATCTTCATGCCCTTCATGTGGGTTGCCGCCGCAGTGTTCCCACTCGGTGGCGCGCTGGCGGACCGTTGCGAGGAAGGCGCCGGCTCGCAACCCACATCGGGGCATGGCTTCAACCGCTGCGCACGACGCCCCCCGTCACCCACGTGGAACCCCTGTCGGGGGTCGCTGGGCACCGATGTCGCGGTCGGAGTCTCATGTGGAGCTCTCCGCTCCGCTCGAGCTCAGCATCGACCACCTGGCTGACCGTGAGCGCATCTTGGCCGAGGCCGGCTACGTCCCTGCCATCGCGCTGCGCGCCGCCGAAGTAGAGACGACCAGCCACCGCGACGCCTGGTGGGCTGGCCAGGAGCTCGCCGGCGAGTACGGCCACAGCGACGGTGCGTACCGCAAGTTCCCCCAGAACTGGGTGTCCGGTCGAGACGATGCGCCGACCCGAGCGCCACGCATCCGCTACGGGGCAGGCGAGGTGACATTGCGGATGCCGTCGGTGACAGGTATCAAGTCGTTCGAGGCGACTCACGGCGACACGTTCGATGTGCCGGTTTCAGCGAACTACCCCGACGCAGACGTGCCCGTCCAGGGATGGGTGCGCGTCACCCGCGAAGGTGATCGGTGGCATGCGACCGGGGTCGGGTTCCCTGGCGATGCCGATGTGCAGGTCGCGGAAGCGGTCAGCGCCGTGCTCGAGGCCCGTCGCCCCCGGATCGATCCGCGGCTCGCTGGCGACATGATCGAACGGCGCCGGGAACGGGAGGCGTCGTACGGGTCACCGATCATGCCGGTCGACTCGGGGTGGATCGAGGGTGTCGGCTTCGACGCCGCGAGCCAGGTTGTGGTCGTCGCAACCGACGCCGGTCGCACGCTTGGCTACATGGCTACACGCGACGTCTACGAGGCGGTCGCTCGCGCCGATTCGCCTGGGAGCGCCTACAACGCACTGCTGAAGCGTCGGGCCGACCGCGCCCCCGTTCAGCGCTGTGGGAACTGCGGACGGTTCAGCGCGGCCGGTGCCACGCACGCTTGCCCGGTGGCTCACAACCGTCGCCGCGGACTCGACGACACCGACGAACGACGGGGTGCTGCAGCGCTCGCCTCGCGGTCTCTGGTCGCGTTCGGCCGTAGCGGCACCTCGGCCGGAGCGCCCCCGCCCCGCCCTGCTGGCCCGACCTCTGCGGATCCCACCGAGCCACACACCATCGACCCCGACGCACCGTCGGTGTCGGTGAGGGGCATCCTCCTCGACGCGGCTCGACGCCCCCTCGCTGGCGACCCGGCGAAACGAGCTCACGGCCGACGCGGCTGGACCCTGGACCTCGCCGCCCCCCTCCAGCAGTTCACGTCCCGCGGGTACGTGCCCAGCTCGTATTCGAACGTCGTCGGCGGTGGTCGAAAGAACGGCGACGACGGGGTCATCCGCTTCGACGGGGCCGGGGTCGCGGCTGCGGCCGCCCTGTACGCCCGAACCCCGGCGTCGAACCTCGACCAGCGGAGCGACGGCGCCCCGACGCTGCGTCACCTCCTCGGGACCGTGAAGGCGTCGCACGGATCGATCGAGTTCGGCGGCGCGGTCACCGGGCCCGGGTCCCTCGACGAGGGCGTCGAGGTGTCAGCACTTCACGCCTTCATCAGCGCAGAGAACGCGAGCGATGCCTGGGTCAAGGTGGCGGCATCGATGGGGGTCGACCCCGATCTGTTTTCCAGGCCCAGGGTCGTGCGGGAATCCGCACCATGGCGCGGTGGAGCCATGGGTTGGACTCTCACCTGGTGACCGAGGCCGTTCAGTTGAAGTGCGGCTCGAGCTCGGAGTCGTACTCGCCCACGTCGTAGGCGTCGGCCGGGCTGAACAGGCGCCTGATCGAGTCGATCCCTCCGCGTCGCCGGACTCTGAACGCGGCCCAGCCCGCTGCGCCAGCACCGCACAGCACGATCGGAGCGAGAAGAGGCACCACCGCCCCGCCGCTTCGGGCGGTGCCGACAGCAACCGTCCCGAGGACGACAGATCCGTATCCGACGGTGGCGCGGACCAGGCGGTGGGCGCCGGCGACGAGAGCGACGAGGCCTACCCACCAGAGCCAGCGGGCATCGGCCAGCCACCCGGCGGCCATCGAGACGCCGGCGAACCCGACGAGCCACCACATCCGCACTCGCAGGAGAATGACAACGGCGGCGGCGATGGCGATGCCGACGAGCCGGTACGCCCAGGTCATGGCGTTCTGGAAGACGGCCTCGAACCCGCGCTGAGGATTGTCGTGAACGGTCACTGGCACCGGCTCCCAGTCAGGGGTGTCGTGACCTGCGGAAGGACGGCGTTGGGCGTTGCCGGTGCGCCGGGGAGATCCCAGGGCTTGGCGTCCTGCATCTTGGCGACGTAGCGGCCATCCGACATACAGACGACGGCGACCTGTACCGCTACGAGGTTCGGGTGCACGATGATCCCACGGTGGCCGCTCGAGTTCATCCAGTTGACGACGGCCTGGCCGGAGGTGTGGACGTTGGTGCCCCACGTCGTGTTCTCGCCGTGGGCGAGCGTCGGATAGTCAGGCCAGGTCTGGTTGGCGATCGCCTCGACGGGGTGCGGGTTGGCGGTGTCCATCCCGGTGATGAGCGACGATTGCAGGGCATTGAGGCCGTTGCTCCGTGCCGCCGGCGCCAGTCCTCGAGCAGCCCGCTCGGCGTTGATGGCGGCGAAGATCTCGTTGGCCATCTGCTGTTCTCGAGCCGAGGTGCCGGAGCCCATTGTCGGGGCCGGGGCGGTAGCCGGGGCCGGGGCGGCGGTGGTCGGAGGCGTCGTCGTGCTCGGGGCCGTCGGCCCCGGCGCCGGCGCGGGCGCTGGCGCCACCAGTCGCAGGTAGTCGGCCTTGGTCAGTGCCTTGGCCCAACGGCCACCCTTGCACTGCAGAATCCAGGCGCCGTTCTCACCCCAGCCGTTCCCCTTGCATCGGGCGCCGACGTTGGCGTGCTGGCATCCGGTGAGGGCGCTGAGCGCCACGATCAGGATGACGGGAACGATGCGTTTCATGGGATGGCCTTTCGAGGAGAGTACGGTCGGCTGCGGATTCCTTTACCGGTCGTGCGGACCACAATCTGTGGTCCGCCCTTCATGTGTACGGTTCCGTGCCGGTTCCCACCCCGGGCGCGCCAAGGACACGT
>CALMLJ010000095.1 GCA_937868025.1 uncultured Acidimicrobiaceae bacterium | reverse complement strand
CGGGGATTCGCGAACCGGGGACGCTCCCACCGCCCGCTCGGGTGCTGGGGGCGTCCCCGGCGACGCGGGTGCCCGGGGCGCTCAGGTCCGGGTCGAGCCCTCGGTGGAGCGCCGCCGTCGCGGTGCTGGCAGCTGTGCTGCCGGTGGTCACGGATCCGTCGGGATGGTTCGTGTTCGTGGCGGCGAGGTGGGCCGTGCTCGCGGGAACGAGCGCGGTGCTCCTGGCCGGTCTCGTAGCGACGGGCCGACTCCGTCGTCTCCCTGCGCTGGGATGGTGGGCGTCCCTGGCGGGTGTGGCTGTCGTGTCGGCCGCGGGCTCGGGAGCTGCGCGAATCGCGCTGTTCGGCACGACGGACCGGCGCGCCGGAGCTGCGATGTGGCTGGTGCACGGGGCGCTGTTCGTGGTCGGGGGAGCGGTCGTCCGGGGCCCCGACGACCTGCGCCGGATCGCTCGCGGGGTCTCGGTGGGTGCGGTCGCGGTGACGGTGCTGGTGGCCGCGCAACGGCTGGGTTGGGCGGCGCCCTGGGGGAGCGGCCCGCGGGTGCGCCCCGGCGGACCGCTCGGCAACGCCGACTTCCTGGGCGCGTACGCGGGGCTGGCCACCCTGGTCGGGATCGGCGCCGCGGTCGATCGCGCGGAGCGCGATGGGTGGCGGCTCGTTCACCTGATCGCCACGCTCGGGGCCTCGTTCTGTCTGGTGGTCAGCGGGACCCGTGCGGCGTGGCTCGGCGTGGTGGTCGGCCTGGTCGTGTTCGCCGTGACCGCTGCCCGCCGTTCGGGCGTGCCGCTCCGAGCTGCGTGGGCCGGCGTGGCGCTGGTGGTGGTCGGCCTCGTCGGCCTCGGCATGTGGGCCGGAGTCGCCGAACGCCTCGGAACCGTCACGACGGGCACGGCCGCGGGCCGGATTGCGACGTGGGAACGGTCCGCGACCGTCATCGGCGAGCGACCCGTGCTGGGGTGGGGCCCGGAGGGGTTCGCCGAAGGGTTCGGTCGAGCGGTCGACGACACGTGGGAACGGGAGTACGGCCGACGTCTGGTGCCGGATCGGGCGCACAACGGTCTCCTCGACGTTGGCGCGGCGCTCGGCCTCGTCGGTCTCGTTGCGTACGTGGGCACGATCGCGGCGACCGGCCGGGCGATCCGTCGTGCCGGTCTTGCCTCGCCGTCGCCCCTCGTCGGCGGGATCACTGCGGCACTCGTCGCGTATCTGGTGCAGCAGCAGTTCCTCTTCCAGTTGCCCGACGTCGATGCGCTGGCGTGGCTGCTCGCCGGAGGTCTGGTGGGGTTGGGGGCCTCGCTCCCGGTGCCCGATGGGCGAGGGCGACGGATGATCATCCGCCTCGCGGCCGGCGTGGCTCTCGTCGCCCTCGTCCTGACGACATTCACCGCCGCCGTCGGGGTGCAGGCCGACCGGTCGGCGCGGCGGAGTTCCGACGAGCGACGGTCGAACCCGGGAGCGGCGGTCGTCGATGCGACCCGGGCCGTTCGGTTGGATCCGCAGACCATGCACGCGTTGGTGCTCGCCGACGCGGCGCTCGCCGACGGTTCGGAGGACGTCCTGCTGGCGGCCCGGACCGAGGTCGGTGCCACCCGCTCCCTGGCATTCGACGACGGCCGACTCACGCTCGCCCGGTCGCGGCTCGCCCGGGCCGTCGGGTTCGTCGACCTGATCGGCGAGAGTCGTGACGAACTGCTCGGCCTCCTGCACGTCGATCCGTCGCGCAGCGATGCTTGGGCGGAGCTCGGCGAAGTCGACCTGGTCCTCGATGATCCGGCCGCGGCGCAGCGGTCCCTCGAACGGGCCACCCGGCTCCGCCCCGGAGCGAACAGCTGGTGGGTTCGCCTCGCACTCGCCGCCGAGCGCGCCGGTGACCACGGGGCCGCTCGGGACGCCATCGGACGGGTCTCACCGGGGACGCTCGACACCGACGGTCTGGAGCTTCGGCAACGACTGCTCGCGGGAGCTACGGACCGCACCGCCGGCCGGTAGTCTTCCCGCCATGTCTGAACGGGCGCTGACGCATCTCGATCCCCTCGGCCGGGCACGCATGGTCGACGTGACGCCGAAGGAAGCGACCCATCGCCGGGCGATCGCCCGCGGTCGAGTCACCATGACCACCGAGACCACGTCCCTCGTGGCGAGGGGTGCCATCAACAAGGGAGACGTGCTGGCTGTGGCCCGCGTCGCCGGCATCCAGGCGGCCAAGCGGGCCTCCGACCTCATCCCTCTGTGTCATCCGCTGTTGGTCGGCGCCGTGCTCGTCAACTTCCGCATCGAGGACACGTTCATCGAGGTCGAGGTGTCGGTCGAGACGGTCGACCGCACCGGTGTCGAGATGGAGGCGCTCACGGCCTGCACCGTGGCGTGTCTCACCATCTACGACATGTGCAAGGCCGTCGACCGCTCGATGGTGATCGGCGAGGTGGCCCTGTGGGAGAAGACCGGCGGTCGTTCGGGGACGTATCGCCGCACCGGCGATCCCTTCGATGACTCTTCGTTCAGTTCGTGACAAGTCACGTCACGCCGTAACTGGTCTGTAACATTTTCTGTCACATCGGGGCCGTACGGGTGGACGGCAGATGGCCGATTCACTAGGTTGAGGGCCGTTACACGGGTGTCACTTGCTTGCAGGAGCACCCATTCGATCTTCAGCGATGGACGTCGAGTCGTCACGAATCCTTCATACGGGCTGGGTGAAAGTCCCACGAGAAGGATCACGGACACCGGCCGGAAAGGAAGAGTGAGCGAATCGTGTCGTCATGGTTGTTGCTGTTCGGGCTCGGAGTTGCGTGGGCGGTGGTGCTGGTTCCAGACCTGCTTCGCCGTAACGCTGCCAGCCGCAGGAGCGACACCATCGGCCAGTTCGCCCGCAACCTCTCCTCGCTCGAGCGCTCCGCCCCCGTCGGCGGATCCAGGTCCAACCTCGTGCAGTTCCCCACCCGCTTCGACGACCCGATGGCCGACCTCGGCCGTCCGGCCCAGTCGGCAGCGCACCCCGCAGCGCCCCGCCGGGTCGCCCAGCGCGCCGGTGCGGCCCAGCGTCCCCGTCGGAGCGCCGTGCAGCAGCGTCGACAGGACATCCTCTCGGCACTCATCGCCGCTGCGCTGTTGAGCTTTCTCGGCAGCGTCAGTGTCGGCGGGATCCTCATGGTCGTGCATGCGGTGATCGACATCGCCCTGGTCCTCTACCTCGGCGCCCTGCTCACGATCAAGCGTCGTG
>CALMLJ010000094.1 GCA_937868025.1 uncultured Acidimicrobiaceae bacterium | reverse complement strand
TTCCGCCGGTGCGGTGGCGGGTCGCGCAGATCGCCTCGGCGAGTTCGCGCTGCCCGTTGCCGGCGACGCCACACACCGCCACGATCTCGCCCGCGTACAGCTGCAGCGACACACCGTCGACCGCTGCCTGGCCGCGGTCGTCGTCGGCGGTGAGGTCGGTGACGTCGAGCACCACACGCTCGCGGTCGACGACGGGGCGGTCGGAGCCGTCATCGGCGTTGAACACCACGTCGCGGCCGACCATGAGGCGGGCGAGGTCGCGCTTGGACGAGGACGCTACGTCGATCGTGCCGACCTGGCGGGCGTCGCGCAGCACGGTGACTCGATCGGAGACCGCCATGACCTCGTCGAGCTTGTGGCTGATGAAGACGATCGAGCGTCCCTCGGCCGCCATCGCCCGCAGCGTCACGAAGAGGGTCTCGGCCTCCTGCGGCGTGAGCACCGCCGTCGGCTCGTCGAGGACGAGCACCTTGGCGTCGCGTTCGAGCGCCTTGAGGATCTCGACGCGCTGCTGCTCGCCCACCGAGAGCTGCCACACCTTGGCGGTCGGGTCGACGGTCAGGCCGTACCGCTCGCCGAGCTCGCGGACACGACCCTCGATCTCGCGTCTGCGGAGCGGGCCTCGGTGACCGAGCACGATGTTCTCGGCGACGGTGAAGGTCGGTACCAGCCGGAAGTGCTGGTGGACCATGCCGATGCCCTTCGCCAGCGCGTCGCGCGGCGAGCTGATCGTGACCACCTCACCGCCGATGGCGATGGTGCCCTCGTCGGGGTGGTAGATGCCGGTGAGCACGTTGGAGAGCGTCGACTTGCCCGCTCCGTTCTCGCCCAGCAGGGCGTGGACCTCGCCGGTGGCGAGGTCGAAGTCGACGTGGTCGTTGGCGACCACGCCGGGAAACCGCTTGGTGATGCCCCTCATCGAGACTGCCGGGACCGAGGTCCCGGCAGTCTCGTCGTGAGTGGTCGCAACCATGAGTTCGATCTCCGGTCGCTGAACGGATCAGCTCGCGGGGATCTCGCCCTCGACGCCCTTGACGAACCACATGATCGACATCTGCTCGCCGAAGTCCATGATCTCGCCGGCCTTGACCTTCTCGGCGCCGGACTGATCGACGATCGGGCCCTGGAACTCGTTGAAGGAGCCTTCGATGATCTCGGACTTCTTCGCCTCGATGGCGGTGCGGGTCTCGTCGGTCACGCGCTTGCCGAAGGGAGCGATGTTGGTGAACCCGTCGGCCAGGTCGCCGTAGTAGGAACCGGCCTTCCAGGTGCCGTCTATCGCGGCCTGGACCTGCTTGGTGTAGTACGGGCCCCAGTCGTACACGGCGGCGGTCAGCCACTCATCGGGGAAGTTCTCCGACTGGTCGGAGTCGTAGCCGGTCCACGCGACCTTGGCGGCCTTGGCGGCCTCGCCGGGCGCCGGGCTGTCGCCGCCGTTGGCGATGACGTCGGCACCGCCGGCGATCAACGATTCGGCGGCCTGCTTCTCCTTGGTCGGGTCGAACCAGCTGTTGACCCACACGACCTTGACGACCGCGTCGGGCTTCACGGCCTGGACACCGAGGGCGTAGGCGTTGATGTGGCGGATCACCTCGGGGATCGGGAACGGGGCGACGAAGCCGATCGTGCCCGACTCGGTCGCCGCACCGGCGGCCATGCCCGACAGGTAGAGCGATTCCTCGCCGGCGCCGAAGTAGATGCCCATGTTGTCGGTGGCTGCGTCGCCGGTCGCCCACTCGAAGTGCACGTCGGGGTACTTCTCGGCGGCGGCCTTCATGGCGTCACCGAAGCCGAACGACGTCGCGAAGATGATCTTGTTGCCGTCCTTCACGAGATCGTCGATCGTCTGGGCGACCTCGGGGCCTTCGGGCACGTTCTCCTTGTAGGTGGTCTCGACCTTGTCGCCGAGTGCCTTCTCGACAGCCTTGCGGCCCTCGTCGTGAGCGGTGGTCCACCCACCGTCGTTGGTCGGGCCGACGTAGATCCACGCCGCCTTGACCGCGCCGTCCGACGAGCCCGAGTCCGAGCTCGAGTCGCTGGAGTCATCCGATTTCCCACACGCCGACGCGAGCAATGAGCTCGCGAGCAGCGCGGCAACGAGTGCCTTCCGCTTCATGTGTTCCCTTTCGTGATGACCATTCGATGCCACCCGGCATGGTCATGTCGTTCGACACGTTCGGCCGACCGGAGCCGACGTTCGGTGAACCGGCTCAGCCGGATTCGCCGAGTCTTGCCGGTGACCGAACATTGCACAAACGTTCGCGAAACCGCGCAGGGACGGTGTTCGACGTCGGGATTTCGGGGGTCAACCCGACTCGGGCGGTGTTTCCAACGCGTTCAGATAGTTGTAGATGGTGATGCGGCTGACGCCCATGGCCTCGGCCACGGCGTCGGTGGAACGGCGGAGCGCGAACGCTCCCCGTTCGTGGAGGAGCGCCACGGCACGCTGCTTGTCGGACCGGTCGAGCGAGACGAGCGGCGAGTCGAGATCGGCCTCGACCTGGGCGATGAGGTGATCGAGCGCCTCGGTCAGCGGCGTGGGCCGCACCACACCGACCACCTCACCGCGCCACCGCAGCGGGATGTCGCCCCGGCCGGCCTCCAACCGCTTCGTGCGTTCGACGGTCGCGCCCAGGGCGCGCACCACGGGACGCAGCGCCGCGAGGAACTCGTTGACGGATGCGTCCGACGGCGGTTCGGCACGACCGGCGCGACGCTCCTGTCGCTCCGGTGCTCCGGGGACGCGGAGGTCGACGACAGTCGACACCCGCGTCGCGCCTCGGTCGAACGCTGCGAGCAGCATCGAGGCCACTGCGGCAGCGACGTCGCCCGACGAACCAGTGGCGACGTTGGCGAACGGCCCCGACTCGACGTCGACGCCGTGGTGCTCGACGGCGGCGATCGCCGCCTCGACGTGGGGACCGGGCGTGCCGGCGACGAACGGTTCGACGAGGAACTCGAGGTGCACGTCGGCCGGGCCGGCGTCGGTCACGCGTGCTCCCACAGGCGCGACGCGCGCTGCGCGAGGCGGCGATGCGCCTCGGCGAGGTCGACGCCGACGAGCGCTCCCCCCTCGACCACCGAGCGGCCGCCGACGACGAGCCGGTCGACCCGACGGTCCGGGCCGAACACGAGACCCACGAGCGGATCGGCGATGTCGGCGATGTCGTCGGTCACCCACACCGCGAAGTCGGCGCGCTTCCCGACCCCGAGCGTGCCGATGTCGTCGCGGCCCAGACATGCCGCGCCGCCGGCGGAGCCGATCGCCAACGCGTCGAGGTGATCGAAGCACGTCGCGTCGAGCGAGCGCAGGCGGGCGGTGAACAGCGACTGGCGCAGCTCGGGGAACAGGCCGCCGATCTCGTTGGACGCCACGCCGTCGACGCCGAGCCCGACCGGCGCACCGGCGGCGCGAAGGTCGGTGACGCGGCACATGCCGGCGGCGAGACGGGCGTTCGACGACGGGCAGTGGGCGACGCCCGTTCCGGCCGCTCCGAGACGGCGCACCTCGTCGTCGTCGAACCAGATGCCGTGCGCCACCCAGATATCGGGCCCGATCCACCCCCACTCCTCGAGCTGGGCGAGCGGACGGCGACCGAAGCGTTCGAGACAGTGCTCGTTCTCCTCCATCGTCTCGGCCAGGTGGGTGTGCATCTTCAATCCGTGACGGCGGGCGAGCTCGGCCGAGGCCACCATCAGCTCGCCGGTCACCGAGAACGGTGAACAGGGCGCGACGACCACCGAGACCATCTCGCCGTCATGGTGATCGGCGATCACCCGCTCGGTCGAGGCCAGGATCGCGTCGAGCTCCTCCACCACGTGGTCGGGTGGCAGGCCGCCGTCCTTCTCCGACAGATCCATCGACCCGCGGGACAGGTGGAGGCGAATGCCCACCTGGCGGGCCGCCTCGACGATGGCGTCGAACACGGCGTCGTCGCCGTGGGGGACGAGGTAATGGTGGTCCGCGGCGGTCGTGCAGCCGGTCATCGCCAACTCGCTCAACCCGACGAGCGCTGCAGCGTGGATGTCCTCGACGTCGAGTCGACCCCACACCGGATAGAGGGTGGTCAGCCACGTGAACAGGTCGCACCCCGACGCCCACCCCCGCGTCATCCACTGGTAGAGGTGGTGGTGGGTGTTGACGAGCCCGGCGGTGATGACGGTGCCGGTGCAGTCGATGTCGACGTCACCCGGTCCGGACGGGACGCTCCCGACGGCGACGATGCGACCATCGACCACGGCGACGTCGCCCGGCCAGCGGGCTCCCCGGTAGACGGTGCGAGCGGGAGAGGACGACGGGGCGTCTGCGGCTGCCATGGCGAAACGGTAGTGGTTCCTCGTATGAGTGTCATACACACTCAGTAGGATGAATGTATGACGCGAGAGCGGATCTCTGCCACCATCGAAGCCGACCTCCTCGCGGCCGGACGCGCCGCCGTTGCCGACGGCCGCGCCGACAACTTGAGCGCATGGGTCAACGAGGCGCTCCGGCTTCGGGTCGACCTCGACCGGCGTCTGGTGGCGTTCGACGAGTTCCTGTCTGACTACGAGTCCGAACACGGTGAGATCACCGAGGCCGAGATGGCCGCCGCCACCAGAGCCGCCCGCTCGCGGGCCGTCGTCGTGCGGGCAACGGGCACCCCGGCGCCGACCCCCCGACCGACCCGACGGACCCGCCCGAGCAAGCGGGGGGCGGCATGACGTTGGTGCTCGACGCCGGCGCCTTCGTCGCCGTCGAGCGCGGCGACCGCGAGATCATCGCCCTGCTCAAGAGCGAACGGCTGCAGGGACGAAGCGCCGTCACCCACGGCGGCGTCGTGGCGCAGGTCTGGCGAGGCGGTGACGATCGCCAGGCCCACCTGGCGCGGCTGCTCCGAGCTGTCGAGGTCGTCCCGCTCGACGACGCGCTCGGCAGGGCCGCCGGCATCCTGCTCGGGGTGGCGGGAACGTCCGACGCGATCGACGCAGCCGTGGTGCTCCTCAGCAGGGATCGCGACGAGGTGCTGACATCGGACCCTCACGACCTCGCGATCCTGGCCGAAGCCGCCGGCCTCCAGATCGACCTGGTCCCGGTCTGACAGCTGAGGAGTTCAGTTGCCTCCGATCGACTCGGGGAACGACATCCCCGAGCCCGGGGTGGGCTGAGTCGAGAACGGCGGCGGGATCCTGGTCCCATCTGCCAGCGTGCCCGTGACCACCACGCTCGGTTGTGGGCCGACGTCGATCGCCGGCTCCCAGCCGAAGACCACCTGCAACGACCCATCGACGACCGGAACGACGACGGTCTCGATCGCTTGTCCGTCGCGTTCGAGCCGATCGACGGTGAAGTCGCCGCTCGTCACCGTCATGTAGACCATGAGCCCGCCGTCGCGGGTCGTCGACAGACCGCCGCCGTTCGGGAATCCCCAGCCAGTGCCTCCGTGAGACTGTGTGCCGTCGGGGCTCCGGACATCGACGGTGTAACCACCGTTCGCACCTGCCTCGACTCCGGGAGAACCGAAGTCCTCGGTCGTCAGCACCCAGCGATACGCACCCTGCCGCCCGTTCGTCACCACGTCCTTCGTGGTCGGGGAGAGCTCAACGCCGTCAACGACCCGGCCGGCCGCCGCGCCCGGAGCCTGGTCGGGCAAGCCGGCGATCAGGTCCGCCCATTCGGCCTCGGAGGCCGGGCGCATCGACGCCGCCGATGCCGACACCTCCTCACGCGACAGGTCGCTGCCGACGACGACGGCGAGGTGGCCGTCATCGAGCACCATCACGAGCCGCACGGTCGGAGCCGTGAGTCCCGGATCCGGGAGCACCAGCGAAGGTCGCCCTGCGATCGTCGATCGCTCGCCTCCCCGCAGGCCCTCCACCATCTCGAGCACTGCGTCAGGATCGGGAACGCTGACCCACGCCGCCGAGAGCGACGCGACCAGGCGGTTGTCCTCGATGATCGAGGCGCTGATCCAACCGCGGCGCCCCTTCGAACCGACACCGGTCAACGCCGATGACCACATGGGGTCGGGTATCTCGCTCCACCCTCGTGGCAGACGCCGCTCGTCGAACGCGCCGTCGGCGGCGTCGAAGGCCGGAACCAGCTCTACCAGCTCATCGCGGTCGACGCGCACGCTCGCGAGGGTCAACGTGAGACCCGGCCGCACCTCCACGCTCAGTGTCGGTAGTCCCCGCCGGTCGGACCACTGCGCCTTCCGACCGCCGATCTCGAGATCCTCCGTACCCGTCGGCACCCGCTCCGACGTTTCCAACGGCGCCATCTGCAGGAGGGACTCGACCTCGGCGTTTCCGTCGCGACCGAGAACCCTGCGGTCTTCCACCCCGTTGGAGAGGTCTTCGTCGTCGATGCCGGCGCTCTCGACGGCGCCGAATCCCGCCGGCCAACGGTCGAGCACAAACGCCACGTCCTCCGCTGTCGTCGGCACCGTCGTGGCCGGCACCACGTCGACACGGCGGCCGTCCGGCGACCGCAGCAGCACAGCGAGGCCGGCGATGACGAGGGCGATCGCCGCCGCGACGAGGAGCGCGTTGCGGCGACGCACCCGCCTCGGAGCGGACGTCCGGAACAGCGCCGGGTCGGGACCGGTAACGCCGGACGCCAGGTCGGCGCGGGCGAGCAACGAAGAACGAAGGCGCGATTCGATGGCTGGATCGATGTCGTCGAGATCGATCATTCGCTCAGCTCCTTGGAGAGGGTCGAGAGTGCCCGACGGAGGTCGGTCTTCACGGTGTTGAGGGGTCGCTCGACGATCTCGGCGATCTCGGGGATCGTCAGGTCGGCGTAGAAGCGGAGGACCACCACGGCCCGCCGCACGTCCGGCAACGCGTCGATCAGGTCCCACAACGGGTCGGTCGGGGCGTCGGCGGTGACGGGAGTGACGACTCGCAGGTCCCGCTGGCGCCGGTCGGAGCGGCCACGGCGGCGCGTGGCGTCGATGGCGCCGTTCGTCACGGCCCGCCGCAGGTAGGCGCCGGGCCGGTCGAGGCGGTCCCACCGGCGCCACGCCGAGGTGAACGCCTCCTGCGTCACCTCCTCGGCCACGCCCACGTCCCCACAGACCGCCGTCGCCAGGCGCACGAGCGGCACATACTCCGCAGCGAACACGGCATCGAAGGCTCGCTCGGGCGTCGTGGCCTCCACGCTCGGCTCGCCCGGGATCGAGTGCGCGGTCAGCGGTTCCACACCTCCACGACGACCGAGCACGCCCGATCGTTGCACGGCGTTGAACAATCGTCAGCAGCGATCGCGCGAACTGTTCACGGACCCGGGCCAGGTTTTACTTTTCGTAAAGGAGCGCGCCGGTAGCCTTGTGCCATGAGCGACGATCCCCTCGCGCTGCCCCAGGTGTCGGAGTCCCGGCTGATGGCGCGCCTCGAGGCTCTCGCCGAGATCGGCGATACCGGCGACGGCGGATGCGCCCGGCTGGCGCTGACCGACGAGGACCGGGCGGGTCGCGACCTGGTCGTCGGCTGGATGGAGGACCTCGGGTTGGAGGTCACCGTCGACGGCATCGGCAACGTGGTCGCCACCCAACCGGGTTTCGATTCCGAGATCGCGCCCGTGATGTGCGGCAGCCACATCGACACCGTCCGCACCGGCGGACGGTACGACGGCAACTACGGCGTGCTCGCCGGTCTCGAGGTCATCGAGGCGGCACAGACCGCCGGACTCGAACTCACCCGCCCGCTCGCGGTCGCGTTCTTCACCGACGAGGAGGGCGCCCGCTTCGCCCCCGACATGTTGGGCTCGCTGGCGTACGCCGGGGGCATCGGCATCGAGGATGCGCTCGACATCGTGGGCATCGACGGCGTCACCGTCGGTGACGAGTTGCGGCGCATCGGGTACGCCGGCGGCGCTCCCCTTCCCGGTCGGGCGCCCCACGCGTTCGTCGAGGTCCACGTCGAGCAGGGTCCGGTGCTCGAAGCCGAGGGGCTCACCATCGGCGCTGTCACCGGCGTGCAGGGCATCTCGTGGCAGGAAATCACGATCTCGGGTCAGTCCAACCACGCCGGCACCACCCCCATGTCGATGCGGCACGACGCCGGGTTCGCCGCCTTTGCAATCGGGGCGTTCGTACGCGGGCTGGCCATCGAGATCGGACCACCCCAGGTCGGCACGGTCGGCAAGATCGACCTCGAACCCAATCTCGTCAACGTCGTCGCCCGCACCGCCCGCCTCACCGTCGACCTCCGCAACACCGACGAGACCGAGTTGCAGTCCGCGGAGGCCAAGCTCGTGGCGTTCCTCGGCGAACTGGCCGAGCGCGAGGGCGTGACGATCGAGCGGCGCACCCTCGCACGCTTCGAACCCGTCGCGTTCGACGAGCGCATGATCGGCCTGGTCGAGGCGACCGCGGAGCGCCTGGGCCACAAGGTCCGGCGGCTTCCGTCGGGTGCCGGTCACGACGCCCAGATGATGGCGCGTATCTGCCCGACGGCGATGGTGTTCGTCCCCTCGGTCGGCGGTATCTCCCACAACCCCGCCGAGTACACGTCGCCGGGCGACCTGACGGCAGGAACCCAGGTGCTGCTCGAGGTGATGTGCCGCCTCGCGTCGGGCCCCACCGATCCCGATCAGCTTTACGAAATGTAAACTCCGCCGATGACTCGCACCGTTCATGTCGCCGCCGGCCAACTGGGCCCGATCGCCGTTGACGAGACGCGCAAGGAGGTCGTCGAACGCCTCGTCGCCCTGTTGCAGGAGGCGGCGGGTCGAGGCGCCGAGGTCATCGTGTTCCCCGAGCTCGCGCTCACCACCTTCTTCCCGCGGTGGTACGTGAAGGACCTGACCCACGCCGACCACTGGTACGAGACCGAGATGCCGGGGCCGGCCACCCAACCCCTGTTCGACGAGGCGAAGCGGCTCGGCATCGGCTTCTGCCTCGGGTACGCCGAGCGGGTGCTCGACGACGACGGTGGCACGGCGCACCGCTACAACACCCAGGTGCTCGTGGGAGCCGACGGTGAGGTGATCGCGAAGTTCCGCAAGGTCCACATCCCCGGCCACGACGACGACGAACCCGACCGTCCCTTCCAGCACGCCGAGCGCCGCTACTTCGAGCCCGGGCCCGACGGCTTCGGCGCGTGGCGGGCGTTCGGTGGTGTCGTCGGCATGATGATCTGCAACGACCGGCGCTGGCCAGAGACGTACCGGGTCATGGCGTTGCAGGGCGCCGAGATGATCTTCTGCGGCTACAACACGCCCATCCACTACGTGCCGGACCCGAGCCAGAACTCGCTCGCTGGCTTCCACAACGCCCTCGTGATGCAGGCCGGGGCGTACCAGAACGGCATGTGGGTGGTCGGTGTCGCCAAGGGCGGCATCGAGGAGGGCGTCGACTCGCTGGCCGACACGATCATCGTGGCCCCGTCAGGCCAGATCGTGGCGCAGTCGATCACGCAGGGCGACGAGGTCGTGTCCGCGTTCTGCGATCTCGACTGGTGCGACCGCTACCGAAAGACGCTCTTCGACTTCGAGCACTACCGCATGGTCGAGCACTACGGCCTCATCACCGAACGGCGCAGCGCCATCCCCCCACCCGAAGGAGACCCCCATGGCTGAGTTCTGGGTGAACGGCAAGCCGGTCAGCGTCGCCGACGACCATCCCCACCTGCTGTCGGCGCTGCGCGACGACGTCGGGGTCACGTCACCGAAGGACGGCTGCTCGCCCCAGGGTCAGTGCGGCTGTTGCACCGTGCTGGTGGATGGCAAGGCCCAGATCTCGTGCACGCTCGACGTGGCCAAGGTCGAGGGCAAGAACATCACCACCCTCGAAGGGTTCTCCGACGAGGAACGTTCGACCTACTCCGAGGCGTTCGCCGCTCACGGAGGCCTCCAGTGCGGGTACTGCATCCCCGGCATCGTCGTGCGAGCGAAGTACCTCGTCGACAAGAAGGGTGCCGACCTCACCCGCGACGACCTGCAGCGCCACATGGGCGCGCACCTGTGCCGGTGTACCGGGTACGTGAAGGTGTTCGACGCCATCGAGGCGGTGGCGCAGGGTTCCGAGATCCCCGTGGCGATCTCGGGCGCCATCGGCGGCGCGGGCGCCAAGTACGAGGCCGAGGCATTGGCGCTCGGCGACCGTGGCTACATCGACGACATGGTCGTCGACAACATGGCCCACGCCGCGCTGCACCTCACGGCGCACACCCGGGCCGACATCGTCGCGATCGACACCACCGGAGCGCTCGCGGCGCCCGGGGTGACCGCGGTGTTCACCGCCGCCGACATCCCGGGCGACCTGAAGGTCGGGATCATCTACACCGACTGGCCCGTCATGATCCCCGTCGGGGGTCGCACCTCGTACGCGGGCGACGTGCTCGCGGTCGTCGTCGCCGAGACCCGCCGGCAGGCGCGGGCCGCGGCCGAGCTGATCGACGTCACCTACAACGTCCTCACGCCGGTCGTCGATCCGGTCGCAGCGCTCGCCGACGGCGCGGACATCGCCGTGTGGGGCACCGACACCAACGAGCTCTCCCGCTCCACCTACGCCCGCGGCGACGTCGACAGCGCCCTCGCCCAGAGCGCCCACGTCGCGCACGAGACGTTCCAGACCCAGCGCATCGAGCACGCCTTCCTCGAGCCGGAGTCGACGTTGGCAGTCCCGTCCTACCGACCGGGCACCGAATCGCCCGGCGACATGGGCGTCGACCAGCGCACCCTCTACGTCTATTCGGGCGGGCAGGGTGTGTGGGACGACCGCAACCAGATCGCGGCGATGCTCGGGGTCGATCGCGACCAGGTCACCGTCGAGCTCGTGTCCAACGGCGGCGCCTTCGGCGGCAAGGAGGACATGTCGAACCAGGGTCACACTGCCCTGGCAGCGTGGCTCCTCGACCGTCCGGTGAAGTGCACACTCAGCCGCGAGGAATCGTTCCTCATGCACGCCAAACGACACCCGATCGGCATGGAGTACTGGGCCGGTTGCGACGAGGACGGCCGGCTGACCGGTCTGCGGGTCCGCATGATCGGCGACTCCGGCCCGTACGCGTCGGTCGGTATGAAGGTGCTGGAGCGGGCGGCCGGCCATGCGTCGGGGCCGTACCGGGTGCCCTCGATCGACGTCGACTCGGTGGCCGTACGCACGAACAACCCGGTGTGCGGAGCGTTCCGCGGTTTCGGCGCCAACCAGGCACAGTTCGCGATGGAAGGCGTCATGGACCGCCTTGCCGCCAAGGTCGGGATCTCCGGCTGGGAGATCCGCAAGCGCAACGTCATCCGGCCCGGCGAGGTGTGGGGTCCGGGGCAGGTCATGGACGACGGGTGTGCCGGTGCCGAGGTCTGCCTCGATGAGGTCAAGGACCGCTACGACGCCGCTGTCGCCGACGGCAAGATCGTCGGGCTCGGGCTCGGGCTCAAGAACTCCGGCCTCGGCAACGGGTTCCGCGAGGTGTCGGGGGCGGTCATCCGCTTCCGCTCGTCGGACGGTCGCGTCGAGGTGCGGCACAGCTGGACCGAGATGGGCCAGGGCGTGCACACGGTGGCGCTCCAGGTCGCGGCCGAGGAGCTCGGCATCGACCCCAACCTCATCGACGTGATCGTCGACACCACCCGCGAGCTGGGCTTCGGCCAGACCACCGGCAGCCGCGGCACGCTCATGGCCGCCGGAGCCGTCTCGGCCGCATGTCGGGTCGCCGACGAGGGTGGCCGGCAGCCCGACGTCGACTACCACGCCGAGCACATCGTGGACTGGACCCAGAAGCTCGGCGACCCCGAGAACCCCAACCCCACGATCCACGCGGCGTTCGGCTACGCAACGCAGCTCGTGATCATGGATCGTGAGACGGGCACGATCGAGGAGGTCGTGGCGATCCACGACGTCGGTCGGGCCATGAACCCGCTGCTGTGCGAAGGGCAGATCGAGGGCTCGGTCCACATGGGCCTCGGCTACGCGTTGAGCGAGGACTTCCCGTCCGACGAACGCGGCTTCCCCACGAACATGACGCTGCGTTCGCTCGGCATCCTCCGCCCCAAGGACATTCCGACGATCACCGTGCAGCTCGTCGAGGTTCCCCAACCGAAGGCACCGTACGGCGTGAAGGGTGTGGGCGAGATCGGCCTCGTTCCCACCTCGGGCGCCGTCGCCGCAGCGCTGCACGAGCTCGACGGCGAGTGGCGTTCCGTGCTGCCGATGCGTCGCGACGCCCCCGAGCCCGCCCGCTCTGGAGCGGCCAGGTGACAGTTTCTGTCACCTCACCACTCCAGAACGTGACGCCCGGGCTGGTCTGCGCCCACCACCACCTCTACTCGGCGCTGGCCCGGGGAATGCCAGCGCCGCCCGAGACACCCACATCGTTCCTCGGGGTACTCGAGCAGATCTGGTGGCGACTCGACACCGCCCTCGACCTCGAGATGATCCGGGCGTCGGCCCGGCTCGGGGCGCTCGAGGCCCTGGAATGCGGCACCACCGCGCTGATCGACCACCACGAATCGCCGAACGCCATCGAGGGCAGCCTCGACGTGATCGCCGAGGCGTGCGCCGAGGTGGGGGTTCGGTGTGACCTCGCCTACGGCATCACCGACCGCCACGGCGCCGACGGCGCGGCCCGCGGCCTCGCCGAGAACGAGCGGTACCTCCGCGCCGGGGGTCGCGGCCGAGTCGGCGTCCACGCCGCGTTCACCTGCACCGACGACACGATCGCCGCAGCCGCCGGCCTCGCCGAGGACCTCGGCGTCGGCCTCCACATCCACGTCGCCGAGGGTCCCGACGACGTCGACGCGGCCGCTCGCCTCGCCGAACTCTCGCGCGACGACTGGCTGATCATCCACGGTGTCCACCTGCCCGACGACCACGGTGTGCGAGGCACCCTCGTACACAACCCGCGATCGAACATGAACAACGCCGTGGGCTACGCGCGACCAACTCGCTTCGCCAACCCGGTCGCGCTCGGCACCGACGGCATCGGCGCCGACATGTTGGACGAGTTCCGCGTCGCGTACGTCCGCCTGCGGGAGTCCGACCTCACCGAAACCCCCTCGACGGCTTGGAGTTGGATCGAGACCGGATGGGCCCTGTTCCCCGAGGCTCGCAACGACACCGTCACCTGGAGCTACGACGGAGCCGACGACCCGTGGCGACTGGCATTCACGACTGGTGTCCACGCGATCGACGTCGACATCGATGGCGAGCCGGCGCTGCGCGGCGGACGTGCGACCCGTGTCGATCCCGACGAGATCCGGGCGCACGCTGCCGAGCAGGCCACGCGGCTGTTCAGCCGGCTCTGAGCCGACTCACGGGGTGTTGGTCAGGCTGAAGTCGTACGTGCCCAGGCCAGGGATGTCCGCCCGCACGGTCCACGCACCGGCCGTGCCGTTGGCGTCGACGAACACCGCGCTGATCGGGTTGAAGTAGAAGTTCGGCATCGTCGTGCCCGACGCTCCCGACCCGCCGTCGATCGACGTGTACGTGATGGGGAGACCGGTCACCGAGTTGCCGTAGGCGTCGATCACGTCAACGACCAAGGAGTTGGCGAATCGGGTGTTGACCGGTGCCGACTGGTCGTCGCCGTAGATGTCGGCGTCGTCAGGCGCACCCGCAACGATCGTCCAGTTCGTGTACCCCGTCGCGAACGTCGTCATCTTGAACGGCTCGGCACCCGAGACCTCGACCGTGAGCGACTGCTGGTTCGCGGCGACGTACTGGGGAGGTGCCGTCACGGTGATCGTGGCGCCCGATTGCGTGTAGGAAACGCCACTGAGTCCACCCGAGTTCACCTTCACGGTGGAGGGGATCGTCGGGGCCCCCTTCGAGTCACGCACCTCGAACACCCACGGCTGGAACGTCCCGCCAGCGGTGATCTGCTGGTCACGACCCGACACGGCAGCGACGACGGACGGAGCGCCACCACTGACCTTGATCACGAACGATCCGATCGGTGTCGGCAGCGGACCCGCGTTGATGTCGACCTTCACGTCACCCACACCCGACCCCATGGTGACGTTCGGCATGCCGGACTGACCCGGCGTGGTGTTGACGGCACCGGCCCCGTTGGTGCGGACGGTGAAGCTCGTGCCGGAGAACCCGGGACCAGACGTCGCCGTGAGCTTCACGTCGACGTTTGCAGCCGGTTGGCCGCCCCGCGTCTTCACGAAGAACGTCATGCTGGGGAACGCCCCGCCCGACGTTGCGCGAACCTCGGCCGGCCCGCCCGTCACCGATCCCGGCCACGAGCTCATCACGATCTCGGCGGCCTGGCCGATCGTGACCGTCGCCTTCCACTTGCCCTTCACACAGAAGAGGACGTGGGTGTTGTTCCGCGCAGCTCCCTGCGAGGCGCTGCAGCGAGCACCGACCTTGGCGAAGTCACAAGCGGGCACCACGGCCGCAATGGCCAGCACGAGCATCGGGAGGAAGATTTTTCTGCGCATGGCCGCCGAGGGTACCCGTGAGCGCGCGCCTCACCCCAACGGAACCGCGATCAACTGGGCGCGATCCCCCGGAATCTCGAGTCCGACGACGGCGACGGCGGTCGACTCCCCGAGCACGAGTGCGTCGGTGACGGTACGCGAGCAGGTCGGGTCGTCGACGAGGGCCAGCCGCAACGCTGTACCCACGTCGACGTCGAGTTCTGCGTCCGTGTCCGTGGTCAGCACACCCAGGCAACCGAGCCCGTCACCTGCCCATTGCTTGGCACGGGTGCCCTCGAGAACGAGGTGATACACGACGGGGACCACGTGGACCTGTCCGGACCGAACCGCCGCCAGGGCGCGACGGTTGTCGATGTCGACCACCCGCAGCCCGGGATTTCGCGACAACACGAGGGTTACCGACGACCCGTCGGCCGGCGTGAAGTTCCGACCCCACGGGCCGGTCTTCGACGACGTGCCGTCCTGGATCGTGCCCGTCGGATCGCCGCCGGGTCGGACGAAGCGCAACTGGAGAGCGACACCGCTCGGCAGCAGCCGACCTCCCGCCACCATCTCGACCAGGCCGCCGTACGGGAGCGAGCCGTAGCGCACCGGCGTCGGGCCCGAGATCTCCCACACGTCGAGCGTTTCGCCAGCCGAGAACCCGTTGAAGATCCTCACGCTCGCCGACCCAGCCGTCGGCGAGGGCGGCCGGGGGGACGCCGGGGCGGCGGGCGCACCACCCGGCACCGGCAAGGCGATGAGACCGGGGTCGACGTTGCGCGGCACCGTCGTCGGGGCAGCAGTCGTCGGCACCGTTGGCGCAGGAAGGGTCGTCGTCTCGCCCACACTCGTCGGGACGCGGGGCAGCAACGACAGGGGATCGATCGAGCTCGTCGGCCCGGCCGGTCGAGTGATTGCCGGGCTGTCGCCATTGGCATCGTCGGACCCGCCGGTGTCCATCAGGAGCCGCAACGCAACCGCGAGCCCGACCACGAGGATCGCGATCCCGATGCACAGCGGGATCGCCGCGGACATCCAGGCCAGGCGGTGCCGTTCGTCGTCGGTCCCCGAGGAAGGAGGGAGTGGAGGTGTCGGCGGCGGCGTGGACGACTCGGGCGGCGCTTCGTCAACCTCGGACGCCCGTTCGTCGGGTGCGACGAGCCGCAGCTTGGGCCGGTCCTCATCCATCGAACCACCCTACGTCGCAGGTCCGCCGAGACAATTCAGGGGGATGACACAGAGTTTTCACTTGTGGTTCGGGGACCTCGATGTCATGGTGCTGCGATCGTGAACTTGGAGGATTGATGACGCTCACAACTCGACGAGCCACGGCGATCGGCGCGTTGCTGGCCGTGACCCTGGTGCTCTCCGCATGCCAGAACCTGCCGCGACGGACCGCCGGCGCAAAGTGCAAAACCGTCGGCGAACACGCCCAGGACGGCACGTGGGTGCTCAAGTGCGGCAGCAACAAGCGGTGGAACAAGCTGATGACCATCGCCGCGGCGAACGACGCCGTCGCCAACTGGCTCCGCTCGCAGGTGCCTCCGACTCCGCCGGCGCCGCCGGCGCCGCCGGTGACCGCGCCGCCCGCCGCCCCGGCCCTCACCTCGATCGGCGCCACGAACCGGGCCCAGATCGCCGAGTCCCCCGGGCTCGTGTCACCCGGCCTGTACTCCACGACGGTCCCGACGGGCTCGGCCTGCATCATCGAGGTGTTCGGGGGACCGAGCCGACGGGTACGCGGTAGCTCCGGCGGCCCGCTGTACATGAACCTTCCCGCAGGGATGAGTGTGTCCACCGCCGGGCCCTGCGTCTGGAACAAGGGCGATCTCCCGCCGGTCACCATGCCCGCCACAGGCGACGGCATGTACCGGACGGGCGCCGAGATCCAGCTGGGTCTCTACACCGCTCCCGGCGGGTCCGACTGCTACTGGGAGACGTCGGACAACGCTGACGGCAGCCTCGAAGTGATCAACGACATCTACTACGGCCCGGGTCCGCAACTCGCGATCATCGAGGCCGGCGACGCCTACTTCACCTCCGACGGCTGCGGGCCGTGGACGCCGCTGACCGCACTGCCGGCCCAGTACCTGCAGGTGGCGAGCGCCATCGACAACTACCCGCTCCAGGGTCTGCGGGCCTTCTATCCGGGCAGCCAGTTCACGGTCACCGCGACCCCGGGGGTCACGACGTTCACCACGCCGCAGTTCACGCTCCAGATCGCCCCACCCGACAGCGGCCCATTCACCGCCGGTGACTTCACGGTGTCGCGCTACAACTTCACCGCCCCTGGCAACGTTCTCGTCAACGTGACCTCGCCGGGCCGTGGCTGCAATGTGATCCCCGGAACCGCCACGATCTCGGACGTCGTGCTCGACGTCGATGGATCGGCCAGCTCGATGCACGCGATCGTCTTCGCCGAGTGCGACGGGAAGCGCTTCGCCGTCAACGTCCAGTACTGATCACACCCGAATCGTCGCCGGCCGCCGACGACGAAACGCGAACGTCCCATGACGTTCGCGTTTCGTCCCGGCGGCCGGTGACGCGTCGAACCTACAGTCGACGTATGGCTGCCGAAGCAACGACCCAACCCGTCGCGATCTACCTCCAGGACGCCCACACCATCCGAGAAGGGATGGACTTCGCGCGGTACGCCGAGTCGAAGGGATTCGACGCCGTGTGGCAGGCCGAGAGCCGGCTGGTGCGTGAATCGACCGTTCCGATGGCGGCCTTCGCATCGGTGACCGACCGCATCAAGGTCGGGTCCGGCGTCGCCGACGTGTGGAGCCGCAACCCTGCCCGGCTCGCCGCCACGTTCTCGACGCTCGACGACCTGGCGCCCGGCCGCGTGATCCTCGGCCTCGGGGCGTGGTGGGATCCGCTGGCGGCAGCGGTCGGAATCACCCGCTCCAAACCGTTGGGGGTGATGCGCGAGGTCGTGACCGCAGTGCGGGCGCTGCTCAACAACGAGACCGTCACGATGCACGGCGACTACGTGCACCTCGACGGCATCGAGCTCGACTACGTGTACCAGGAGCGCCGGCCCAAGGACGTGCCGATCTACATCGGGGCCACGGGCATGAAGATGATGGAGCTCACCGGCGAGATCGCCGACGGTGTGGTGCTCAACTATCTCGTCAGCCCCGATTACAACGCCACGGCCATGGAACACCTGACCATCGGCGCCGAGCGTGCCGGTCGCTCGCTCGACGACATCGACCGCCCGCAGCTGGTCGTGTGCTCGGTGCACGAGGATCGGCAGACGGCCCTCGACATGGCCCGCATGATGGTGACGCAGTACCTCGGCCAGCAGCCCCACATCATGAAGGCATCGGGCGTGCCGCAGTCGTTGCTCGACTCCGTGGGTGAGGTCCTCACCTGGCCGGCGACCCACGAGCAGGTCGAGGCGGCAAGCAAGCTCGTGCCCGACGAGATCGTGCAGATGCTCACGGCGTCGGGCACTCCCGCCGAGGCCAAGGCGCGGGTCGCCGACTACATCGCCGGTGGTGCGACCTGTCCGATCCTCTACCCGCTCGGCGACGTGAAGGCGATGATCGACACCTTCAGCGGCTGGACGCTCTAGTCACCGCCGGGTGAGCCCGGTGAAGAGGACACCGACAGCGCCGGCCGTCGCCGCGGTGAGCACGCCGGCCAGGCCGGCGGTTCCGGTCGGGTCGGCGTCGATCGTCGTGTGCTCGTGGGCAAGGGCGTGGGCCCGCACCACGGCCGACTCCGGCGCCACGACCGACGTACCGTGTGAGTGCTCGAGGCCAGCAGCGACGCCGGCCCAGTCGTAGGTCTCGTCGTCGAGGATCCCGGTCGCGGCGCTGGTCGGCTCCGACTCCCAGGGCCACATGGCGGCTGACCGATGATGCACCGCCTCGTCCAAACCGACCTGCTCGACCCGACGCCAGGCCCGATCGAACGGCGCGCACCCTTCGGTCTGCACCGCGATCACCCGAGCGTCCGATCCACCCTCGGCCAGGCCCCGCGCCAGCGACGACGCCAACGCTCCCCCGCCCATCTGTACGTAGACGGCGACGAGACCCGGCGCCTGTTCCGCGAGCTCCCACCCGATCGTGCGGCCGCCGTCGATGGTCAGTCCGTTGTCGGGCCCCTGGCATCCGAACGGCAGTGATCCCCCCGCCACGGCCTCGCGCATGCGGAGCACGCAGGGGTCGCCCACCTCGCCCTCGCGTCGCTCGCACCTGAGGATGTTGGCCCCGAGGCCGACGAGCCGCGCCACGACCGACTCGTCGGCCCAGACCGGGACGTAGACGTCGAGGGGACGGCGCATCGCCGCAGCGATGACGCCCGCTCCGAGCGCAGCATTGCCGCAGCTGGCGATGGCCAACCGGGCGTCGTCGTCGGCGGGCGAGCGAACCGCCAGCCACAGCGCCAGCCCGAACAGGTGCCGCGCCTTGTGTGAACCCGACACGTTGCCGGTCTCGTCCTTGACCCACAGCCCGTCGACGCCGACAGTGGTCGCAAGGGTTGGTTGGGAGGTGGTGGGTGTGACGGTGAACCCGCTCCCCAACACCGCCACGACTGCGTCGTCGAGCGACCCGACCGTGTCGACGAACTGCGCGTCGGACCAACCGGCCTCGGTCGCTGCGGCGTACGACCCGAGTCGTGCCCGGTACCGCACGAACGGGTTGACCCCCGCCCCGCCCGTTCTGTCCCGCGGAAGCGCTACGGACTGCACGCTTTCGCGGGACAGAACCAGCACGTGGTCGACGTCGGTGAGACCCGCAGCGTCACGACGCGGACACGCCCACGGCGACAGGCCCAGCGGGTCGACCGTGGCGCCACAGCCCCGGCAGGTCAGCAGCATCGATGACTCAGGCGAGGCCGGTGGCGGCGTTGAACTCGCCGATCAGCTCGTCCCAGCGCGGCACGTACGACGACAGGTCGTCCCAGAACGACTGGTGCCGCCGCGCCTCGAAGGTCTCGAGGTCGATGCCCTGCTGCTCGACCCACGTGAAGTACCCGAGGTTGAAGATGCGGTTCCGGCCGGCCGTGTCGAGTTCCTCGACGTTGGCGACGTCGGCACCGTCGAGATGACGGGCGACGACCGCAGCGGCCTGGGCGTCGCCGAACTCGCCGGAGAATCGCTCGGCGAGGAGCGCCTCGTGCTCGGAGGCGTACAACATCGACCCGTCGGTCGCGACCGTGATGACGGCCTGGTCGGCCCCGAGGCCCAGCACCTTGGCCGTCTTGATGGCGGCCAACACGTTGCAGATCGAGCTGAAGCCCATGTGCTCGAGGGAGGCGATCGTGGCCTCGTCGACGCCACGACGGCGCAGGAGCTCACGTCCCGACTCGCTCACGAACGCCAACCCCAGCTCGTCGGTCGCCTGGTCGGAGATGCCGACCACGACGTCGGTGTTCGTCACGTTGTGGATCAGCGGGATGTGCTTGTCGCCGATGCCCTGGATGTTGTGCTCGCCGAATCCGTTGTGGAGCATCGTCGGACACTCCAGCGCCTCGACCGCCACGATCTTCGTGCCGAACACCTCCTTGAGGTGATCGCCGGCGGCGATGGTGCCGGCGGAACCGGTGGCCGAGACCCAGGCCGCCAACTGCGACGGCCCACCGTCAGCTGCGGCGACCGAGCGGTAGACGCGCTCGAGCGCGGCACCGGTCACGTGCCGGTGTACGAGGTAGTTCGCGAACTCGCAGAACTGGTTGAGGATGAAGTTGGTCGGATCCGCCTCGAGCTCGGCGCAGGCGTCGTAGATCTCCTTGACGTTGGACTCCGAACCGGGGGTGCGGATGATGTCGCCGGGCTCGACGACCCATCGCTCCAGCCACTCGAACCGCTCGCGGCTCATGTTCTCGGGCAACACCGCCACGCCGCGGCTCGCCATGATGCGACTGATGGCGACTCCGCCGCGGGCGTAGTTGCCGGTCGAGGGCCACACGGCGCGGTGCTCGGTCGGGTCGAACTGCCCCGTCACGAGGCGGGCCACCAGACACGCGTAGGCCGCCAGCACCTTGTGCGCGTCGATCATGGGGAACCGGTCGCCGAACAGGACGATGATCGGGGCCTCGACGCCCGTCAGCTCCGGCCCCAGCACCACGTGGTCGGGGAGATCGGCAGTCGCCGAGAACGAACCGTCGGCGGCCGCGGTGTTGTGCCAGTGCACACGAAAGAGGTTGGCCGGATCGCCCACCCGGGGGTCGATGCCGGCGAGTCGCTCCACGATCTCGGCAGGGATCGTCGACGGGTCGGCGAGCTGGGCGAAGGTCGGCAACACGATGCCCTCGTCACGGAACCGGGAGATCGCTCGTTCGAGCACCGCCTGGTCGACGATCTCGCGCTCGAGCCCGAGCTTGGAGGGGGCGGAAGTGGGGGCGCTCATGGGTGCGCAGGCTAAATGCGACTTTACGTTTCGTAAAGCAACGGACGATCTGTACATCAACCCGTCACCGATACGATCGGCCGATGCGGATGCTCCGGAATCCCCGAGTCGTTGCGGTTCCCGATCCGACCGCCCCGACGACCGCTCGCCCCCACGATCTCCCTCCGGGTGCGCTGCCCACTCCGACGGCCCTGCACCGGCTCATCGACGGCTACTCCCCGTCCGCGCTCGTCGACGTTCCGTCACTGGCGCGACGGACCGGACTCGGGAGGGTGCTCGTCAAACACGAGGCGCAGCGATTCGGGCTGCCGGCGTTCAAGATCGTCGGCGCGTCGTGGGCGACCTACCGCCTCCTCGCTGCCCGATACGCAGCGGCCCACGGCACGGCGCCGGCCGCCACCACGTTCGACGAGCTCCGCCGCGCGTTCGCCGAGTTCACCGATCTGACGCTCGTCACGGCGACCGACGGCAACCACGGACGGGCCGTCGCCCGCGCCGCGGCATGGTTCGGATTGGGTGCCGACATCTACATGCCGGCCGGCACGGTCGCCGCCCGCATCGACGCGATCGAGTCCGAAGGGGCGCGCGTCACGGTCGTCGACGGCGACTACGACCTCGCCGTCGAGACGGCGGCAGCGACCGCCGGGCCCGATCGCCTCGTCGTGAGCGACACCTCCTGGCCGGGCTACACCGAGGTACCGACGTGGATCGCCGAGGGGTACGCGACCATCTTCGGGGAACTCGACGCCCAACTCGCGGCACTCGACGTGACGCTCGACGGCATCGTGATCCCCGTCGGCGTCGGCGCGTTCTTCCAGGCGGCGCTCGACCACTGGCCGGCCGCTCCCCCTCTCGGCCCGTGTCGCATGGCCGTCGAACCACTCGCCGCCGATTGCCTCTTCCGATCGATCGCCGCCGGTGAGCCGGTCACCGTGCCCGGGCCGCACGACTCGATGATGGCGGGGATGAACTGCGGCACCGTCTCGATGATCGCCTGGCCGGCCATGCGCGACCGCACCGACTGGGCGATCGGTATCGAGGACACCTACGCCGCCGACGCCATGCGTCTGCTCGCGAGCGACGGGATCGTCGTGGGCGAGACGGGCGCCGGCACGGTCGGCGGCCTGCTCGCGATCGCCGCCGAGTCGCCGGAGTCGTTCGTCGAGATGGGTCTCGGACAGGACTCGACGGTCGTGTGCGTCTGCACCGAAGGCGCGACGGACCCGGTCAACTACGAGCGAGTCGTCGGCACCGCCCCCTGAAATGTGACGCGAGCCTCGCGGCCGGGCGCACACCACGCGACGCGTTTCGCCGCGGCCGAGGCCGCGAGCGGCCTCCGATAGCGTTGAGCGCCATGCGGATCGGCCCGATCACCCTCGACGTGCCCGTGGTGCTCGCACCCATGGCCGGCGTGACCAACGCTCCGTTCCGCCGGCTGTGCCGGGCCGAAGGCGCCGGCCTGTACGTCAGCGAGATGATCACCGCCCGCGCCTACGTCGAGGGCAACGCGAAGACACAACGGCTCGCGCACTTCGATGACGACGAGCCCCTGCGCAGCATCCAGCTCTACGGGATCGACGCATTCCACGTCGGCGAGGCGGTTCGACGGCTCGTCGACAGCGACCACGTCGACCACATCGATCTCAACTTCGGGTGCCCCGCCCCCAAGGTCACGAAGAACGGCGGGGGTTCGGCGCTGCCCGTCCGCAAACGGCTGCTGCGCGACATCATCGCCGCTGCCGTCGCCGGAGCGGGCGACGTGCCGATCACGGCCAAGTTCCGCATGGGCGTCGACGACGACCATCCCCTCACCTACCTCGACACCGGTCGGATCGCCGAGGACGAGGGGTGCGCCATGATCGCCCTGCACGCACGCACCGCCGAGCAGCTGTACTCCGGTGACGCGCGGTGGGAGGCGATCGGTCGCCTCAAGGAGCACGTCACCTCGATCCCGGTGCTCGGCAACGGCGACATCTGGGAGGCCACCGACGCCGTGGCGATGATGGCCGCTACTGGCTGCGACGGTGTGGTCGTCGGGCGCGGGTGCCTCGGTCGGCCGTGGCTGTTCCGCGACCTCGTGGCCGCGTTCGACGGCCGGGAGATCCCGCCGCCGCCGACGCTCGGCGAGGTGTGCGACACGATGCTCCGACACATCGACCTGCTCCAGGCCTGGGCCGGTGAATGGTTGGGAGTGCGGGAGTTCCGCAAGCACACGGGCTGGTACCTCAAGGGGTACCCGGTCGGGAGTGAGCTCCGGCGTGAGCTGAACCAGCTGCAGAGCCGCGACCAGCTCGCCGAGTCGCTCGGTCGCCTCGACCGGTCGCTCACCATGACGCCCGAGGGCCCCCGGGCCAAGCGCGGCCACCAGAACGGGCCGCGGGCGGTGTCGCTCCCCGAGCACTGGTTCGAGCTCGCCGACAGCGACGAGGCGCTCGACGCCGCGGCCGAGTCGATCAGTAGCGGCGGGTAGGTCGCCGTGGTGCTGATCCTGGCCTCGGGATCACCCCGTCGCCTCCAGCTCATGGCCGACGCCGGCTACGAGTTCACCGTCGAGCCGGCCGACATCGACGAGACCCCGCTGCCGAACGAACCGGCCGCGACCTACGTCGCCCGGTTGGCAACCGACAAGGCCCGCCACGTCGCCGAACGACATCTCGAGGCCGTCGTGATCGGCGCGGACACCATCGTGGCGCTCGACGGCGAGCTGCTGGGCAAGCCCGCCGACGCCGACGCCGCGTGCGCCATGCTCGACCGGCTGTCGGGACGCGCCCACGAGGTCCTCACCGGGGTCGCCGTGGCACGTGGCAGCGACGTGCACGGGATCGTCGAGGTCAGCCGGGTGTGGTTCCGTTCCCTGGGTCGGGCCGAGATCGAGGACTACGTCGCGACGGGTGAGCCGCTCGACAAGGCCGGGTCGTACGCGATCCAGGGCCTCGGCGGTGCGTTCGTCGAGCGCACCGAGGGCGCCTGGGACAACATCGTCGGGCTCCCCATGGCGGTGGTCGCCCGCCTGCTGGCCGAACGGGGCGGGCTCAACGGGCGATCGTGACGGTCTGCTGCACGAACCGCATGTTGACGGCCACGTCGAGGGCAGCCCCCGTGAGCACGACCTTGGTGGCCGCCCGAGGGCGCAGCTTCGGCGGGATGTTGATGCACATGAGCTGCGGGAAGGTCGGGCCCACACCCCCGACACGGCTCTTGAGATCGGTGCGCCCGAGCCGGATGTGGATCGCCGTGATCGCGACCTCGTCGCTCATGACGAACGCACAGATGTTGCCCGAACTGCCGAACCGCATCGGGCTGCCGACCAGCACCTTGAGGTCGGGGGCGGTCGTGTCCGTCGGCGCCGGTGCCGGCGGTGCGGCGGCGGCCGGGCCGTCACCCAACGCGAACTTGGTGCTCAGCAGGTCGCGTGAGGACGGCGCCCCCACGTTGACCGCGAGCCGGAACTGGTTGCCGGTCATGGTGACGGTCCGATCGGTCCCCGACACCGTCACCGTCGCCTTGTCGACCCGACCCGACGCGCCGACGTTGCCGCCGATGCTCACACCGGTGACGGTCCCGACGCCCCGACCGGCGGCGTTGAGCCACGCACCCAGTTCGGCGTCGGAGTAGGTCCGCGTCCAGGAGAAGTTGGCGTTGCCCGTCGCCTGGTCGTACGGATCAGCAGTCGCCACCAGGTAGGGCAGCGTCGCCACGAACACGTAGTCGCTCCGCTCGGTGTGCCCACCGTTGCTCGACGAGTAGAACGCCTGGATGGGCTGACCCCCCGACGTCAGCACCTGGCCGTCGGTGCCGTCGACCGCCGCGATCCAATTGGCACCCGACGTCCCCGACGTCTGGGTGATGCCCACGTAGGCCTGATCGCTGACTGATGCGTAGAGGTCGAAGTCGGCACCTTGGGGGTGCGCGAGGCGATAGGCGGCGAAACTCCGGCCGGCGATCGCCTGCGCCTTCAACGCCTCGATCGACCACGACGCCGGCATCTCGCCGAGCCCGTACAGGTACTGCTGCATCGAGAGACCACCGAGGACCAGGGCGAAGGTGCCCGACCCCGGGATGACGCGGAGCTGGCCGGCGTTGTACGACCGCGACGTCGCCGACACGGCGAGGTTGCTGCCCGCGTCCCACGTGATCGTGTAGCGGCCACCACCCGACGTCAGGGTGGTGATCGGACCGGCACCGTTGTCGACCCGTTGGTACTGCAGGGTCGTCCCCGACATCTTGAGCAGGATGCGTTGGCCCGGCCCGGCGAGGGTCACCGTCGGGCCGCCGTCGACCGACCCCGAGATCGAACCGGCGCCCGCCGCCAGCTCCGACGACGGGGCATCGCCCAGCTTCACCCGGACCGCTCCGAGGGCTCGCCCCTCGACGGTCGCGCCCGGGTAGTAGGCGTCGAGGATCTGACCGACGTTCTGGCCGGCCTCCGCCCGCCCCCGCGCCCCGTACTGGCTGAGCCCGACGCCGTGGCCCCACCCGCCGCCATTGAACGTGAACGACGTCTGTGCCGACGCCGGGGCAACGGCACCGCCGACGATGACCAGGCCCGTCATCACACTCGTCAGCACCATCGACAAGACAACCGAGACCGTGGCGACCACCCAGCGACGCATGGCCGTCAGGCTAGGAGGCGACCGCCGCCGTCCCCACCTGGGGCCGGCCAAAAGGTCGGATTTCACGCCGCGCTCCCCCGGCGACGGCTCGGGTTGCTTCTGCGGGGCGCTCCGAGGTCGCCCCGCGCCTGGCCCGTGCGTCGACAGATGAACGCCGTTAACGTTGCGGCGTCGGCGGGGGGCACGCGCCGACAGTCAGGGGGAGATCCGATGGAGACCGTCCGCTCCGCGCCGGTGCGAGCAGCGACCACGACGCGCAACCTGTTCTGGGGCACGGGTCCCGGCGACCACGCGCTCACCGTCACCGACGGCCACTGGCCGACCGACATGGACGGCCGCGTCTTCATCGTCGGCCCCGACAAGCGCCGCCCCGGCGGCCACTGGTTCGACCAGCAGGGTCTCCTGTGCCGCATCGACCTCCGTCCCGGTCGCGACGGCCGCATCGACGTGCGGCACCGCCGCGTCGACACCCCGCTGTCGAGGATCAGGTCCCGGCTGCCGTTCCTGTTCACGACCCTCTCCTTCATGGAGATCTCACCGTTCGGGTTGACCAACCTCGCCAACACCAACGTGCAGACCATCGACGACCGGCTGTTCGTTGGATACGACGCGGGTCGACCGCTCGAGGTCGACCCCGAGACCATGGCCGTCATCACCCCGGTCGGTGGCAACGACGAGTGGTACCAGGCGTCGCCGGGCATCCTCGAACCCGGCATCTCGGTCGCTGCACACCCGGCATCCGACGTCGACGAGGGCTGCCTTTGGTTCGTCAACTACTCCCCGCTGCCGCTCACGCCCGACACGTTCGTGGCCCGGTGGCGCCTCGACGGCCCCGTCGAGCGCTGGCGGCTCGAGGGCATGACGGAATTCGACTCGATCCACGACGTGAAGGTCACCCGCGACCACATCGTGTTCACCGACCTGCCGTTCATCGTCGAGCCGGCCACGTTCGCCGGCAAGCCGCAGACCACACCGAACCGCGACTGGACGAGCCTGTGGATCGTCGCGAAGTCCGACCTCGCGGCGACGCCGGTCGGTGGGTCGGTGCGCCCCCTCGAGATCCGTATCCCGATGCCGACGGCGCACCTGTCGGTCGACTACGAGCACCCCGCCGACCGGCTCACGGTGTACCTCGAGCAGATCCCGATCCAGGACCTGATGATCCGCCTCCGTCGCGGCGAGTACTCCCACGGCACCGGGGCGCCCAACGATCCGAACTTCGACGGGATGGTCAGCCTCGCCCCGCAGCCCGGGGTCGTCGGCCGCTACGAGATCGACCTCACGACGAGCGAGGTCGTGCGATCCGACCTCGCCTGGGACGACCGCTTCTGGGGTGCCGTCCTGGCGACCAAGGACGAGTCGTCGCCGGCGGCGCGGGCCCACCAGGGTCAGCTCTGGTACTCCGGCATCGGGTTCGATCCGGCGCTGGTCGCCCAGACGTGGTGGGACCTGTACGCGGACGCCGGGCTCGCCGCCGTCGTCGATCCCCGCGAGGTGCCGATGGAGCCGGTGCCCGCCGGCCTCGCCCGCTTCGACCGCGAGTCGATGAAGGTGGCCGAGGTCTACCGCTTCGACGAGGGCTCCTTCCCCCATCCGCCCACCTTCGTGCCCCGTTCCGGCGCCACCGACCCCGACGACGGGTACATCGTGACCGTGATCCACCGCGACGGCCCCAAGGAGGTGTGGGTGTTCGACGCGTCCCACCTCGAGGCCGGCCCTCTGGCCCGGGCGTCCGCACCCGAGTTCAACCCGCCGCTACTCCTGCACTCGTGCTGGATGCCGCCGGTGCCGGCGAACCGCCGTCGGCCCGACTACCGCATCCCGTTGTGGCGCGACGTCCGCGCCGCCGTGACCGCCCTGCCCGGGCTCTGGGTGCGCATCATGCGGATGGGCAAGCGCCTCCATGGCCTCGGCCACCTTCGCTAGGCACGGTCGCTTCGCTCCCTGCTAACGCTCCGGTACCTCGGCGATCCGAGTCACGGACTCAGGCGATTCGCTGCTGGAGCACCTGGAGACCGTCGCCGTCGAGGTCGGCGAGGGCGGCGCCGCGGCCGACCGCGGCGAGCAACAGGGCCTCGCCGGGCCCGCGAACCTCGGGGCCCGACCCGAGACTCCAGTCGAGGTCGGTCGCCACGAGCCGCAACCCCTTGACGCGCTTCTTGCCACCGGTGAACCGGTTCGCGCCCAGGTAGTGGTCGAGCGCGAGGCGCAGCAACGCCGGATCGATCGCCGCCGCGAGCCCCAACGGACGGCGGATGTCCTGGTTGTGCACCAGCGTGTCCGACGCCAGCGACTCGGCAGTGATCGTCGGGGTCACGATCCGGCTGTCGACGGCGAGACGCAACTTCTCGACGAGCACGTCCGTGCCGAGCGAGCCGTACGTCTTCGCCTGGACGTCGATGGCGCGGTGCACCTTGCCCCCGGCCAGGAGCACCTCGCGCACCACCTCGGGCGGTGTGGCGAGCGCGACCCAGGCGACGTGACCGGCGACGTCGCGCACCGCCCAGCCCTCACACAGCGACGGGAGCGACAACTGCTCCTCGGTCAGCGATTCGACCAACGCCACGGTCTGTCGGCGTTGGTCCGCCACCATCTGCCACACGCCATCTGCCATCGCACGAGTCTGCCATCCGGCGGTGGGAGACTCGCTGTATGTCGAACGACGTCAGCGCCGACCGCCCTGGCGAGAGCGACCCCGCCGAGCGGTCACGCTGGCGTGAACGCGCCCAACACATCCTCGCCAACCGGGCGATCAGCGTGCCGACCCTCACCGTGCGCCGGTTCTTCGCGATCAGCGGCATCCGCCAGGCGAACCTCCTCGCCTTCAATCTCTTCATCTGTGTGGTGCCGCTCACGATCCTGCTGTTCGCCGCGATCGCACCGACACGTCGCCACCTCGACCTCGGGCAGGTGATGGTCGAACAGTTCCATCTCCACGGCGTCGCGGCCGACACCATGCGCGACGCCTTCCCGCCCAACTCCGGCATCTTGGGGGTCGCCTCGTTCATCGTCGTCGTGACGTTCGCCGTCAGCGGGTTCGACGTCGGGTCGATCTTCGAGCGGACGTTCGCCGAGGCCTGGGGCGTCGCGCCGTACGGCGGCTGGCGCGGGGCGCTCCGTGGCGGCTTCTGGTTCGTGCTCGTGTTCGGCACCTTCGGACTGAGCCAGTTCCTGCAGGGGATCCCCGCCCGGCATGGCCGGCCCCTCTACCTCGCCGTGATCCCGGTGATCCTCGTCATGAACTACCTGTTCTGGCTGATCACACCGCGGCTCCTGCTCGACAAGGACCTCGATCCACCCGACCTTCGCCCGGGGGCGATCATGGGCATGATCGCGAGCACCGTCCTGTGGCGGCTCAGCGCCGAGGTGCTGCCAGGCTGGTTCGACTGGTACGCCCGTGGGTTCGGCGGCGTCGGTGTGGCACTCGCGATGCTCAGCTGGACGTACGTGGTCGCCATCGTGTGGGTCGTGATCGTCGTCGCGTCGTCGGCCTACTGGGAGCGGACCGCGACGGTCGAAGAGGTGCTCGAGGCCACCGAGCCGCGCTCGTGACGAAGCTCGCGGGCGCGCACGTGATCGTGACCGGCGGGTCCGAGGGCATCGGCCTCGCCACGGCGCAGCTCGCAGCTCGCCGCGGTGCAACGGTGTCGTTGATCGCCCGACGTCCCGACGTGCTGGCCGAGGCGGCGGCGTCGATCAGGGGGCCGGTGGGCACGGCAGCCGCGGACGTCACCGACGCTGCGGCGTTGGCCACCGCGATCGACGAACTCGTCGACGCCCACGGGCCGTGTGACGTGCTGGTCTGCTGCGCCGGCTACGCACTGCCGGGATACTTCGACGACCTACCGGTCGAGGAGTTCGAGCGTCACATGCAGGTGAACTACCTCGGCGCTGTCCATGCCGTCCGCGCCGTCCTCCCCTCGATGCGAGCCCGCCGGCGCGGCCACGTGATCGTCACCTCGTCGACCGCGGGCATCATCGGCGTCTTCGGATACGGCGCCTACTCGCCCACGAAGTTCGCGATCCGTGGCCTCGCCGAAGTGCTCAGGGCCGAGACGGTGGGCGACGGCATCGGGGTCGGCATCGTCTATCCCCCCGACACGAAGACGCCGGGGTTCGACCGCGAGAACCGCACGAAGCCGCCCGAGACCGTCGCGCTCTCGGGAACGATCGCACCCATCAGCGCCGAGCGGATGGCCGAACGCATCGTGGCCGGCATCGAACGCAACCGCTTCCAGATCTTCGCCGATCCGACCTCGGCGATCCTGGCCCGCACGTCGGGGCTCGTCGGGCCGCTCCTGCGCCGACAACTCGACCGGACCGCGGGACGCGTGGGCCGCCGCGCCTGACAGACTCGGACCCATGCCGGAGCGCAGCCCGAGGACCTCTCCGCGACGACCGCAACCGGTCCGGTCGGGCGCCCGTCCCGGCGCCGCGCCCGGGGCTCGTCCCCAACGGCCGCTGGCGCAGAACCGTCGCCCGATCGGCTCCAACGGAAGCTACGGCGGGCGCGGCGGTGGATTCAGGACGTGGAGCACCCGCCGGAAGCTCCGACTGCTCCGCACGCTAGCGATCGCCTTGGTGCTCGTGATCGTCCTCTGGCAGTGCACGGGCGACGACACCACCGAGGTGTCTACACAGAAGCCGAAGATCACCACGACCGCGGTCACCACCACGATCGCGCCGCAGCCGGCGACCACCGCGACCGCGACCCTGCTCCCCGGGAAGCTGCCGGCGGTGCACTCGCTCGCGGGGGGCGCGGCCGGCGGCGACCGGGTGCTCATGGCCGGTGGGCTGGACGCCAAGAAGAACTCCACCGACGTCGTGTGGAGCTTCGATCCCGCGAGCGGTGCGACGACCGCGCTCGGCAAGCTTCCCGCAGCGCTGCACACGCCCGCGGTCGCCGCCCTCGGCAGTGGCACCCTCGTCATGGGCGGCGCCAAGGGCAACACCGTGTTCGACCGCGTGCTGTCGATCGACGGCGCCGGTACGGTCACCGAGCTGGGCAAGCTCCCCTCGCCGCGCACCAACGCCGCGGCATTGTCCGAGGGCGACGGCGCCAACGTGCTCGTGTTCGGCGGATGGACGGGCAAGGACCCGACCAACGACGTGCTGCAGACCACCGACGGCGCCACGTTCACCACCGTCGCCACGCTGCTCCACCCCACGCGTTACCCCGCGGTCGCCCTCCTCGGCCGATCGGTCTGGGTGATCGGCGGCGAGTACGACAAGACCGTGCTCAACGGGATCCAACGCGTCGACCTCGACTCCGGCCAGGTGGTCGACGTCGCCCCGCTGCCGGTGGGGTTGTCGCGGGCGTCGGCGTTCAGCCTCGGCAACGCCATCTTCGTCGCCGGCGGCCGTACCCCCGACGGCCGGTCCAACCAGATCTACCGGGTCGATCCGATCACGGGCGCCGTGACCGCGGCCGGCACGCTGCCCGAGGAACGGTCCGACTCGACCGTCGCGGTGTCGGGCACGACCGCCTACCTCTTCGGCGGCCTGACCCCGACGCCGACCGATTCGATCGTCGCGATCACGGCGGCTTGATGACGGTTTCGCGCGTCGGGCCTCCCCCATTTGTCGACCTGAAAGACTGCGCCCCATGACCGACTCCCGGACCTCAGCCCACCCCACCCAACTCGGCATGATCGGCCTCGGCCGTATGGGGGCGTCCATGGTGCGCCGCCTGATGGCCGACGGCCACGACTGCGTCGTCTACGACCTGAGCCCCCCGTTCGTCGACGCGCTCGTCGCCGACGGCGCAACCGGCTCGAGCGACCTGGCCGGCTTCGTCGGCGCGCTCGCGGCGCCGCGCTCGGTCTGGATCATGGTGCCGGCGGCGTTCGTCGACGACACGATCGGCAAGCTCACCGAGCTGCTCGAACCCGGCGACACCATCATCGACGGCGGCAACAGCCACTACCACGACGACATCCGCCGGGCCGGCGAGCTGGCGACGAAGGGCATCACGTACCTCGACGTCGGCACCTCTGGTGGGGTGTTCGGGCTGGAGCGCGGCTACTGCCTGATGATCGGTGGGGCGCAGGAGTCGGTCGATCGACTCGCGCCGATCTTCGAGTCACTGGCCCCAGGCTTCGATGCGGCCGAACGCACGATCGGGTTGTCCGGTGAGCCGACGACCCAGGAGCGGGGATGGCTGCACTGTGGCCCGGCCGGCTCGGGGCACTTCGTGAAGATGGTGCACAACGGCATCGAGTACGGCCTCATGGCCGCGTACGCCGAAGGGCTCAACGTCCTCCACCACGCAAACGTCGGCGCTGTCGACCAGACACACGACGCCGAGACCACCCCCCTGCGTCACCCCGAGCACTTCCAGTACCAGCTCGACGTGCCGGCGATCACCGAGCTGTGGCGGCGCGGGTCGGTCGTCGCCTCGTGGCTGCTCGACCTCACCGCCATCGGCCTGCACGAGGACCCGACGCTGAGCGAGTTCGGCGGGCGCGTCTCGGACTCGGGCGAAGGACGGTGGACCGTCGAGGCGGCCATCCAGTCGGGTGTGCCGACCCCCGTGCTCGCTGCGAGCCTGTTCGACCGCTTCAGCAGCCGCGGCGAGGCCGAGTACGGCAACAAGGTTCTCTCCGCGATGCGCAAGCAGTTCGGTGGCCACCACGAGAAGCCGGCGACCGAGCAGCCCGAAGGCCACAAGTCGTGACCTCCGCTCCCGAGCGCGCCCGATCCGTGAGTGTTCCACCGGAACGCGCCGATGGCGGAGCCAGCGGCAACAAGACAGCCGCAGCGGCGCCCGCGCGATCCGTGAGTGTTCCGCCGAAACGCGCCGACGCGCTGGTGCTGTTCGGGGCGACGGGTGACCTCGCCAAGCGAAAGCTGTTCCCGGCGCTCTACCGCATGGCGGAGCACGACCACCTCGGTGTGCCGATGATCGGGGTCTCCCGCAGCGACTGGAAGGACGACGACTTCCACCAACACGCCGCGGAGGCCATCCGGGCAGCGATCGACGACGCCGACCAGGCCGTGATCGACAAGGTGTGCGAACACCTGCACCTCGTCACGGGCGACTACGCCGACAGCAACGTGTTCGCCGATCTCGCCGGCTGCCTCGATCGTCTCGGGGCCACGCTGCCGGTCCACTACCTGGCCATCCCCCCGAGCATGTTCCCGACCATCGTCCGGTCGCTCGCCGACGTCGGCCTCACGGAATCGTCGCGCATCGTCGTCGAGAAGCCGTTCGGCCGCGACCTGTCGTCCGCGCACGACCTCAACCAACTCCTCCACGAGCACTTCCGCGAGGAGCAGATCTTTCGCATCGACCACTACCTCGGCAAGGAGTCGGTGGAAGACCTCCTGGTGTTCCGGTTCGCGAACACGCTCCTCGAACCGCTGTGGAATCGCAACTACGTGGAGTCGGTCCAGCTCACGATGGCGGAGCCGATGGGCGTCGAGGGCCGGGGATCGTTCTACGACTCCGTCGGCTGTCTCCGCGACGTGGTGCAGAACCACCTGCTCCAGGTGGTCGCCCTCCTGGCGATGGAGCCGCCCGTCGGACCCGACGCCAAGTACCTGACCGACGAGAAGCTCAAGGTGTTCTCGGCGATGCGGTCGCTCGACGCCTCGACGATGGTGCGCGGCCAGTACGAGGGGTTCCTCGACGAGGACGGTGTCGCCCCCGATTCCACCACCGAGACCTACGTGGCGGCACGGCTCGAGATCGAGTCGTGGCGTTGGGCCGGTGTGCCGTTCTACGTCCGCGCCGGCAAGTCACTTCCGGTGTCGGCGACCGAGGCGGTCGTGAAGTTCCGTCGGCCACCGGCGATGCTGTTCGACGAGTCGGGCCCTCCCGGCCCCCACGCCAACCTCGTGCGCTTCCGGTTGGGCAAGGCCGACGGCGTTACCTTCACGCTCAACGCCAAGCAGCCGGGCAAGGACCTCGATTCCGAACCGATCGACATCGCCGTCGACTTCGCCGCGGCCCTGGGCGTACGAGCCGAGGCCTACGAACGCCTGCTCGACGACGCGCTCGACGGCAACCCGCGCCGCTTCGGCCGCTACGACGTGGTCGAGGAGACCTGGCGGATCGTCCAGCCCGCGCTGGACGCGCCGGGCCCGGTGCACCCCTACGCCCGCGGGAGCTGGGGTCCCGCGATCGCCGATCAGCTCGTAGGCTCGGAGGGCTGGTATGAACCGTCGATCGGCACCGAGGCTCGTTCTTCATGATTCAGTTCCGTTACGTCGCCACCGAAGAGTTCGCATCCGCGGGTGCGGAGCTCATGGCGACCCACATCACCCGGGCCATCGACGACCGCGGCGCCTGCCACCTCGCGTTGTCCGGCGGCCGTGCTCCCTGGGAGCTGTTCGGTGTCCTCGCCCGCACCGATCTCCCGTGGTCCAAGGTCCACGTCTGGCAGGTCGACGAGCGCGTCGCCCCGGACCGTGACGTCGACCGCAACAGCGTCGGTCTCAAGACGTCGCTCCTGGCGCTCGCTCCGATCCTCGCGTCCAACGTTCACCTCATGGACGTCACGGCGCCCGATCTGGGCGAGGCCGCTGCCGCGTACGCCGCCGATCTGGCCCGCCTGTGCGACTCCACGCTCGACCTCGTCCACCTCGGACTCGGCGCCGACGGCCACACGGCCAGCTGGCCACCCGGCGACCCCGTGATCGACATCGACGACCGCGACGTCGCCATCAGCAAGCTCTACAACGGCTTCGTCCGCATGACCCTCACCGTGCCGTGCATCAACCGAGCCCGCCACCGCGTGTTCCTGATCACCGGCGGCGACAAGGAGCACGCCATCAACGAGCTGGGTGCCATGGGCGACATCCCGGCATCACGGGTCAGCGTCGACGGTACCGACGCGCTCGTGGCGCTCCCGATGCCGCTCCTGCAAGAACTCGACTGACCGGCGGGGTCGTGCGGGGGCGGCTCAGTTGCGCTGGATGTCGACCTCGGTGCCGTCGGCCCTGGCGATGAGTCGACCGTTTCCGCGCAGGCCGTTGACGCCGATGTAGACCCGGGGCCGCTCGCCTGCGAGGCGGTCGAACCCGACGTTGCCGACCTCTTCTCCCTCGAGGTCGAGACCGGTGAGCGCCTGGTCGATGAGGCCGGGGATCTTCTCCCAGGAGATGTCGCCGAGGTAGAAGGTCACACTCTCGTACGCCTCGATCTCCGATAGCGACACCGACACGGGTCGTGTCGTCCACGTGCCGTTGTAGAAGTCGTAGTCGTCCATGTTGTCGCGCTTGGCCGGATCACGGACCTGGACACTGAACCCGTTGGAGTTGAGCGACAGGCGCCGGATCTCGGGGCTCTCCCCCAGGTGCTCGCGGATGAGGATCGGCACCTTTTCGGGGTCGGCCAGCGCGTTGACACCGCCGGGAGCGACCGTCGACGCCGTCACGGCCACCGCCGAGTCGCCGTCGCGGGGCTCGTCACCGCAACCGGCGACACCGGCCGTGACGACAGCGGCCAGCGTGATGCCGGCGATCAGCCGCGCTCGTCGGAACCGGCGTCGGTGAGTTTCGCGACGATGCATCGGAGGGTGTCCAGTTCGGTGGTGGAGAGCGCCGCGAACTCCGGCGGCGCCGTCGACAGTCGGGCCATGACACTGTCACGGAGGAGCCGGCCGTCGGTCGTGACCGCGACGGCGCGCACCCGGCGATCGTGGGGAAGGCTCTGTCGTTCGACGATGCCTCGTTGTTCGAGGCGGTCGACCATCCAGGTGGCGTTGGACGGGTCGCACCGGAAGGTCTCAGCGAGGACCTTCATGGGCTTCGGCTCGTCGGGGTCGAGCGACATCAGCGCCTGGAGGTCGCCGGGGGTGAGTTCGAATTCGACCGCCACCTCGACCAGCACCTCCTTACGGGCAAGGAAGAACGCGAGCACCGACGACCATGCGGCGTCGGCGAGGTCGGACTTGTTCCTCGGGGCGCTCACGTGGGCCACTGTACCGACCGATGTGAGATGCATGAGTCTGGGAGAACGCGAGACCGACGACGAGGTCGCCGGGCCCGAGGGTCCACCGCGCTGGCCTGCCCCGTCGAGCCGACCTGTCGGCTCGCACCACCCGTACCCGGCTCCCGACAGCGAGGCGCCGGCCGGGTCCGGAACGTCCGGCCCGTCGACGACCGTCATCGCGGTCTGCCTCGGCCTCGGGATCTCGTTGTTCGCCCTGGGCGTTGCCCTCATGACGATCGTCCTCTGACGACGTTCGACGGGGCATCGGCCTACGCTTCGGCTCGATGACGGAACTGATCGGTGCCCTCGGCGGGTTGGGGTTGGCCTCGTCGGCAGGACTCAACGCCTACATCCCGGCGTTGCTGACCGCCCTTCTCGCCCGGTACACCGATCTGGTCACCTTGCCGAAGGAGTTCGAGTTCCTGAGCTCCGGCTGGGTCCTGATCACGCTGACCGTGCTCCTCGTGATCGAGGAAGTCGTCGACAAGGTCCCCGGCGCCGACCACCTCAACGACGTGGTCCAGACGGTGGTCCGACCGGTGTCGGGCGCCGTCCTGTTCGCCGCCGGGTCGGAGGACGCGTTCGGCCGGCACACCTGGCTCGCGCTCGGTGTGGGGTTCGTCGCCGCGCTCGGAGTCCACGCGACGAAGGCGGCCGGCCGCGGCGTCGTCAACGTGTCCACGGGTGGCATCGGCGCACCGGTCGTGTCGGTGATCGAGGACATCGTGTCGCTCACCGGCG
>CALMLJ010000093.1 GCA_937868025.1 uncultured Acidimicrobiaceae bacterium | reverse complement strand
TGGCCCGTACGGTGCCGGCAATCGTGGCCTCGACTACGCCGTCGTCCCCGGCGACGCGGTCCGCTCCATCGGTCCGGGCACCGTCGTGTTCGCCGGTCGCGTCGCCGGCGCCCTGTGGGTGACCGTCCTCCACGCCGACGGGCTGCGCAGCTCCTATGGGCCGATGGCGACGATCGGCGTCGCAGCGGGTGGCGCGGTCGACGTTGGTGTGGTGATCGGGACGGTGGGGTCGACGTTCCACCTCGGCGTCCGTCGCGGCGAGACCTACGTGGACCCGGCCACCCTGTTCGAGGTGCGGGACCGCTTCGCCCACCTGATCCCGAGCTGAGTTCGGGAAGACGCCGCGTTCGCGACTACACTTTCCGTCCGACGTGCCAGATCGGCCGCGTCCGCCGAGCGGTCCCATGACCCACGGTGTCTGATTCCTCACCCGTGGCGCGTCCCCGGTCGTTTCTCTCGGTAGAAGCGCGACGCCTCGGGCCATCAACCGAAGGGAAGTACAACTCATGGCCGCAGTCGTCACCATGAAGCAGCTCATCGACGCGGGGGTCCACTTCGGGCACCAGACCCGCCGTTGGAACCCGAAGATGCAACGGTTCATCCACGGTGAGCAGAACGGCATCTACATCATCGATCTGCGCATCACGCTGCAGCGCATCGAGAAGGCCTACACCTACACCCGCGACCTGGTCGCCGACGGTGGCACCATCCTCTTCATCGGCACCAAGCGCCAGGCGCAGGACAGCGTCGAGGGCTACGCCACCAAGTGCGGCATGCCCTACGTGAACCAGCGCTGGCTCGGCGGCATGCTCACCAACTTCGAGACGATCTCGAAGCGCATCGCCAAGATGAAGGAGTACCAGCGCATGCGCGACTCCGGCGAGTTCGAGTCGATGCCGAAGAAGGAAGCCCTCCTCCTGAGCCGTGAGCTCGTGAAGCTCGAGCGCAACCTCGGTGGCATGCGCCACCTCGAGAAGGCGCCCAACGCGGTGTTCATCCTCGACACGAAGAAGGAAGACATCGCGGTGACCGAGGCCAACAAGCTCGGCATCCCGATCGTCGCCGTCGTCGACACCAACTGCGATCCCGACGTCATCCAGTACGTCATCCCGGGCAACGACGATGCGATCCGTGCCGGCGACCTCATGGCCCGCATCATCTGCGACGCCGTCGAAGAGGGCCGCCAGATCCGGGCCCGTCGCACCGGCGCACCCGTCGTGATGCCGCGCACCGTCGAAGAGGACGCTGCGAAGGCGCAGGAGCAGGCCGAGGCCCGCCGTCAGGCCGCCGCCCAGGCTGCGCAGCGCGAAGCCCGCGTTGCGGCTGCGAAGGAAGAGGCCGCTGCGGTCGCCGACGAACCCGCCGAGACGCCCGCCGCCGAGGCACCCGCCGACGCCGTGGCCGCCGACGAGACGCCCGCCGCCGAGTAGTTCACCTGCCCGGGCGGCATCGCCCGGGCCGGTTCACCCATCCCGTCAATCGTCGCGACCGGCTCGGCCGGCGCGACACCTCCACGATCGAACCCCAGGAGTACCCCCATGGCCGACTTCACCGCCCAGGATGTGAAAGCCCTTCGCGACGCCACCGGCGCCGGGATGATGGACGCCAAGAAGGCGCTCGTCGAAGCCGAGGGCGACGCCCAGCGCGCCGCCCGCATCCTCCGGGAGAAGGGCCTCACGAAGGTCGCCACCCTCGAGGACCGTGAGAACAACCAGGGCGCGGTCGCCATCGCCCGCGACGGCAACACGGCCGCACTGGTCGAGCTCAAGAGCGAGACCGACTTCTCGGCCAAGTCCGAGGATTTCGTCGCCACCGTCAAGAAGCTCGCCGCGGCGGTGCTCGCCGACGGCCTGGGCGCGATCGAGACCCTCGCCGAGGACATCGACACCCTGAAGATCTCCAAGAAGGAGAACATCGTGGTGGGCAAGGTCGAGCGCTTCGAGGCGGCCGACGGCAACGTGCTCGACACGTACTTGCACGAGCAGGACGGTCGCGGCACCGTCGGTGTGCTCCTCGAGCTGGCCGGCTCCAACGCCGAGCTCGCCCACGAGATCTCGCTGCACATCGCCTTCGCCAAGCCGACCGGCCTCAGCCGCGACGAGATCGATCCGGCGCTGGTCGCCACGGCCCGCGAGGGCTTCGAGGAGCTCACCCGCAAGGAGGGCAAGCCCGAGCAGGCGATCCCGAAGATCGTCGAGGGTCGCGTCAACTCGTGGTTCGCCGAGCGGATCCTCCCCGAGCAGGGCATGTTCGGCGACAAGGAGACCGTGCAGGATCGCCTCGGCGCCGGTTCGGTCGTCCGATTCGCCCTCGCAGTCATCGGTCACTGAGTCGCCGATGACCGACGGTACGGCCCCCGACAAGCCCGCAGCCCGGTGGCCGCGGGTCCTGCTCAAGCTCTCCGGCGAGGCGTTCGCCGGTGACCAGGGCTTCGGTATCGACGGCGAGATCGTGGCGCAGTTGGCGCAGTCGATCATCGACGTCAAGGCCGAGATGGAGGTCGACATCGCCGTGGTCGTCGGTGGCGGCAACATCTGGCGGGGCATGACCGGTGCCGGTGCCGGTATGGACCGCGCCCAGGCCGACTACATGGGCATGCTCGCCACGGTCATGAACGCCCTGGCCCTGCAGGAGACGCTCGAGCGGTTGGGCCAGCCGACTCGCGTGCAGTCCGCGATCCACATGTCCCAGGTGGCCGAGCCGTACATCCGCCGTCGGGCCATCCGGCACCTCGAGAAGGGCCGGGTCGTCATCTTCGCCGGTGGGACGGGCAACCCGTTCTTCACGACGGACACCACCGCAGCGCTCCGGGCCGTCGAGATCGACGCCGAGGCGATCCTGATGGGTAAGAACGGGACCGACGGGGTCTACTCCGACGATCCTCGCACCAATCCCGATGCCGAGAAGCTCGACACCGTCAGCTACATCGATGTGCTGAGCCGTGGCCTCAAGGTGATGGACTCCACGGCGATCAGCCTGTGCATGGACAACGAGCTGCCGATCGTCGTGTTCGACCTGATGGGCGACCGGCTCATCAGCCGAATCCTGTCCGGGGACACCATCGGTACCTTGGTCAGCTAGCGCGAGCTGCCACCTGCGCTCGGCAGCATCGCTGCGCCCGCGCCTCCCACTCCGATACCTCGGTTGTTCCGACGTACGGAGGTGCCACTTCGTCCCCCCGTTGTCGCGCCCCGCGCGCGATGTTGTGTCAGGCTGTCCGCCATGAGTGAAGAGTTGATCGAGGCCGTCCGCGAGGACTCCGAGGAGCGCATGACCAAGGCGGTCGCGTACACCCGTTCGGAGTTCGCCGGCATTCGCAGCGGCCGTGCGAACTCCGGCCTGGTCGAGCGGTTGCCGGTGGAGTACTACGGCTCCACGGTGCCACTGCAGCAGCTGGCGTCCTTCTCGGTTCCCGAAGCCCGCATGCTGGTCATCAGTCCCTTCGACAAGGCGTCCATCGGTGCCATCGAACGTTCGATCCGTGAGGCGAACATCGGTCTGAACCCGTCCAACGACGGTGTGCAGATCCGCCTGGGGTTTCCGTCGCTCACCGAGGAGCGACGCAAGGAGTTCGTGAAGATGGTGCGGAGCAAGGCCGAGGACGGCAAGACCGCCGTCCGTGGTGCCCGTCGGGACGCCCGCAAGGATCTCGAGGCGCTCCAGAAGGACGGCGACATCACCGAGGATCAGCTGCGGCGTTCCGAGGAGGAACTCGACAAGATGACGAAGCGGCACGAAGCCGAGATCGACGCTGCGCTCGAATCCAAGACCGTCGAACTGATGGAGGGCTGATGGCCGACGAACCGTTCGACGACGAGGGCCGTACACCGACGCC
>CALMLJ010000092.1 GCA_937868025.1 uncultured Acidimicrobiaceae bacterium | reverse complement strand
GGCCACCGCCGCAGCACGAGCTCGCGGGCCAGCTCGGCGTCGCTCGCCACGTAGTCGTGGAGTTCGGCGGGCGACAGCAAGGAGATGGCCGATCGGTCGACCTCGACGGGCGTCAGGCCGACGAACCGGGCCATGGTCTTGAGGCCGCACGACAGGCGGAGCGCGGGCCCGACGTCGGCGCGGTAGACGCGGTAGCCGTCGAGGTGGCGGTGGTGGCCCCAACGGCCGCGGTACGCGCCAGCGTGGCCGGGCAGCGGATCGTCGCGGCCGCCGAGCAACGGGTCATCAGCCAGTTCGAGCGACAGGTGGGCGCCACAGACCCGGGCGCGGTCGACCAGGAACGGCAGGTCGAATCCGGCGCCGTTCCAGGTGACGAGCACGCCCGGCTCGAGCGTCGCGAGGGTCGACTCGACGCGATCGAGCAGATCACGCTCGGCGCCCGTGAAGACGGCGGTGCCCTCCGACGTTGCCAGCGCGACCGCGACCACGGGGGCGACGCGCGGATCGAGTCCGTTGACGGTCGTGTCGGTCTCGATGTCGAGCCCGTAGATCCGGTTGGGTCCCACGACCTGAATCTACGCCTGACCACCGACAGTCGAACGCCCGAGGTTCGAGCCGGGCACGTGCTCGCGCCCCGGTACGATCTGGGTTCCATGACCCGTTACCTGATCACCTCGGCGCTGCCCTACATCAACGGTGTGAAGCACCTCGGCAACCTCGTGGGATCGATGCTGCCCGCGGACGCGTACGCCCGGTACCTCCGGCTCAAGGGCGAGGATGTGCTGTTCATCTGTGCAACCGACGAGCACGGCACGCCCGCCGAGCTCGCCGCGCGTGCCGCCGGCCTCGACGTCGCGGAGTTCTGTCGGATCAACCACGAGGTCCAGCGCGACCTCGGAGCCCGCTTCGGGCTGTCGTTCGACCACTTCGGCCGCACCTCGAACGTCGCCAACCACGAGCTGACCCAGCACCTGGCCGAGCGCCTCGACGCCGAGGGCTACATCGAGGAGCGGGTCATCCGGCAGATCTACTCCCACACCGACGAGCGCTTCCTGCCCGACCGCTACATCGAGGGCACCTGTCCCTACTGCGGGTACGAGAAGGCGCGCGGTGACCAGTGCGAGAACTGCACCCGTCAGCTCGAGCCGACGATGCTCGTCGACCCGCGGTCGGCGATCTCGGGCTCGACCGACCTCGAAGAGCGCGAGAGTCGGCACCTGTACCTCCTGCAGTCCAAGCTGGCCGAACGTCTGCGGCCCTGGCTCGAGTCCAAGGTCGGCGAGTGGCCGACGCTCGCGACGTCGATCGGGCTCAAGTGGCTCGACGAGGGCCTCGAGGATCGCGGCATCACCCGCGACCTCGACTGGGGTATCCCCGTGAACCGTCCCGGTTTCGAGAACAAGGTCTTCTACGTCTGGTTCGACGCTCCGATCGGCTACATCGCCGCAACCCGTGAGTGGGCCGAGGCCGCCCCCGACGGTGAGCGCGACTGGGAGTCGTGGTGGCGCACCGACCGTGGTGCCGACGACGTCTGGTACACGGAGTTCATGGCGAAGGACAACGTCCCGTTCCACACCCTCGGCTTCCCCGCCACGCTGATGGGGTCGGGTGAGCCGTGGCGCCTCGTCGACCAGCTCAAGAGCTTCAACTGGCTGAACTACTACGGCGGGAAGTTCTCGACGAGTGACCACCGCGGTGTGTTCATGACCGACGCGCTCGAACTGTTGCCGGCGGACTACTGGCGTTGGTATCTCCTGTCCAACGCCCCCGAGAGCGACGACACGAGTTTCACGTGGGCCCAGTTCGCCGAGGCGGTCAACAAGGACCTCGTGGGCACGCTCGGCAACTTCGTCAACCGGTGCGCGACCCAGGTCGACCGGCACTTCGACGGCCTGGTGCCGGCGGGTGGCGAGGTGGGGGAGGTCGAGGCCGCCCTCGAGACCCGGATCGCTGCGTTGATCGAGGAGTACCGCACCCACTTCGACGGTCTCGAGTTCCGCAAGGCGACCCGCTCGCTCCGGGAGATCTGGGCCGAGGGCAACGTGTACCTCGAGGCGCGTGAACCGTGGCGGGCGATCAAGGTCGATCGCGATGCCGCGGCGGTGACGCTGCGCACGGCGCTGGGTCTGGCCCGTCTGTTCGGACACCTGTCGGCGCCGTTCGTCCCCGAGACGTCGGAGCGCATCGCCGCGCTCCTGCCCGAGGCTTCGGGCCTCGATGGCGTCGATCCGTCGCTCGCGCCGTCGATCCTCGAGCTCGCACCGGGTTCGCCGTTCGTGTCGTCGGGCCTGCTCTTCCAGAAGATCGACGACGACACCCTCGCTGCCTGGGCGGGTCGCTTCGGTGGAGCCGAAGATCAGGACAGCGGCGGAGCCGAAGATCCGGACAGCGGCGGAGCCGACGACGGGGCCGACCCCGCGCATTGACGCGGCTGGCCGAGGCCGCGCCACTACGGTGACGGCCATGGCAACGAGGTCAGCGCGCGCGAAACGACTGCGCTCCAAGGAGTCGCCACCGGCACAGGGTCGGTCGCGCTCGAGTCGCCGCGCCCGTGCGCTGGCCGGCAACGCCACGCGCCTGCTGGTGCTCGTGGCGATCGTGCTCGGCAGCGGTGCGCTGGCCGGTATGGCGCTCGGCTATCCCATCGGGTCGCTCGACCTCGGGTCGTCCGACGCGATCACGCTCGATCAGGAGGCGCTCGCCGGCACGATCGACGCCGAGCAGGCCCTCGTGGCGCAAGGCGACATCCCCAAGAGCTACACCCCGGCGGACGAGAACGTGACGGCAGGGGTGGCACTCATCGGTGCCAAGTACTGCGGTGTCACCGTTGCCCCGGAGGCGGTCGTCGGCGAGCCGATCACCCGGGCGTACCTCGACTCGACGAACCACGCGCTGATGCTGTCGGAGGTGGTCAAGGTCCGGCAGCAGAACGAGGCCGGCAAGTACATCAAGGAGCTGACCGGCGTGTTCGACGGCTGCTCCGACCAGAAGTACTTCACCGGCGACGGGGCCGACAAGGTCCGCCTGCAGATCTCGAACCCCCGCAAGAAGGACGAGCCGCTCGAGCTCGACTACCTGACCCGCACCCTCACTCCCGTCAACGGTGGGACGACGCAGATCGTCACCTACTTCCAGGTCGGCAACGTCATCGTCGCCATCCAGTACGCCGGCCCCGACAAGCCCGACAAGAACCTGATGTCGAAGGCGGAGGACGAGATCCTCTACCGCGTGGCGCCCGACCAGTTCTCGAAGACGGCGAAGGTCAAGGGCGAGAAGCCGATGCCCGACGAGACCACGACGACGACGGCCCCCGACGTGGTGCAGCCGTCTCCCACGTCGAGCCCGCCGACGATGGCGACGACGCCCCCGACCTTCGAGGCGCCCACCACGACGCGGGCGAAGCGAACGACGACGACGAAGAAGCCGACGGCCACCGCGCCGGCAGCGACCGCGCCGCCCGGACAGTGAGCCACCGGTGAGCGACGCCTACCAGGCACTGATCGCCGATCTCGTCGACGAGGCCGAGGCCCTCGACGCGGTCGTCGCGAACCTCGACGAGGCCGGCCTCGCCACCCCGACGCCGGCGGAGGGGTGGACGATCACCGATCAGTTGAGCCACTTGGCCGGATTCGACGAGGCGGGCCGCACCGCGATCGTCGACCCCGACGGGTTCCGGTCCGACCTCGATCGCCGCCTGACCGAGGGCGACGACCCGATCGCCGGCTACACCGCGGCAGGGCGCGCCATGACGGGCGCTGCGGTCCGCGACTGGTGGCGTACGGCGCGTGTCGCGCTCGTCGACGCTGCCCGTCCGCTCGATCCCAAGACCCGGGTGCCGTGGTACGGGCCACCCATGAGCGCGATGTCGCACGTGACGGCCCGAACGATGGAGACGTGGGCGCACGGCCAGGACGTGCGTGACACGTTGGGCGAGCCGCCGTCGGTCAGCCACCGTCTCCGTCACGTCGCCCACATCGGTGTCGGTGCCCGCGCCTTCAGCTACGCCCTGAACGGCATCGAACTGCCCGAGACGCCCATCGACGTCGTGCTCGCCGCTCCCGACGGTTCGACGTGGTCGTGGGGCCCCGGCGACGCCGCCGACCGGGTCGAGGCCGACGCGCTCGACTTCTGCCTGGTCGTGACGCAGCGACGACACCGTGACGACACTGCGCTCGTGGTGACGGGTCCCGAGGCGGAGCGCTGGATCAGCATCGCCCAGGCGTTCGCCGGCGATCCCGGCGGTGGCCGGTCGCCGGGGCAGCAGTACTGACCCGTCCGCGCAGGGTTGGTCGATGAGTCAGAGGTCGTCGATGAGGTGGAACACCTCGGACGGACCGGTGCCGAACTGCTCGCCGGCCGTTCGGAGGTGCTCGCGTTCGCGGGAGCGGAAGCCGTCGAGTGGATCGCCCTCGCCGAGGGCGTAGAAGTGCGTCGTCTCCATCTGGGAGGTGTGGGCTTCGAGCGCGGCGAGTTTCGCCGCGACCGACTCGGGGTCGGCCGGCTCGGCGTGGTTCGCCTCGTCGGCCTCGAACAGGAGGAGCGCGTCGGGGCGGTGATGCGAGAGGCCGTCGGCTCCGCCGAGCTGGTCGCGGAAGAAGTGCGGGTCCCGCGCCGCGACGACGGCGTCGATGGTCAGGAAGCCGGCCGCTCGGTGGTCGGGGTGGAGGCGGTACCGCTTCCACGGGTCGTGACCGAGGACCACGGCGGGACGGAGCCGGCGGATCTCGCGGCTGACCGCTGCGACGGTCGTACGGTCGGCGACGAGATCGCCGTCGGTGGCTCCGAGGAACACGACCTCGCCGGTCGCCCCGAGGGCTGCCGCCGCGGCCCGTTGCTCGGCCTGGCGCCGGGCGACGAGCGCGGCCGTGTCGGCGTCGGGATCCCACGTGCCCTTCGAGCCGTCGGTACAGATGAGGTGGTGGACGACGCACCCGGCGCGCGCCCATCGAGCCAGGGTGGCGCCGCAGCAGAACTCGACGTCGTCGGGGTGGGCGGCGATGGCGAGGGCGACGGCCGGGACCGGCAGGGGGGTGGGGGCGGGCATCCGCCCGAAGCTAGTTGGAGAGGTCGATCGACATGGGAACGCTCGAGGGCGGTGTCAGCGTCGTGGTCGGCTGCGGAGACGTCGTCGCCGGCGGCTGCGTGGTCGTGGTGGAGTAGTAGTGGTTCCAGTCATCGAGGCTGGGGCGGCGCTGCTTGCACTCGATCCAGAGTCCGTAGTCGGAGAAGATGTAGCTCATCG
>CALMLJ010000091.1 GCA_937868025.1 uncultured Acidimicrobiaceae bacterium | reverse complement strand
GTCCAGTTCCGCTACGGCCAGTGCAACCAGCAGATCGCGTGCCTCGGCCCGATCGTCTGCCGGGTCGTGACCTGCACGCCGCCGTGGGTGTTCGACGGATCGTGCACCACCGCGTCACGCACCGACAACAACACGGCCAACCACACCCGACCGTGCCTCGAGGCGCCGTTCGGTGGGTTCGACGGGGTGAACGACGTCGGTGGCGCCGTCCGGGTCGTGGGGTGGGCGATCGACCAGAACCGCCGTGACGGCGTGGAGGCCCGGATCTTCGTCGACCAACGTCCGATGGTGACCACCATGGCCGACCTCGACCGCCCCGACGTGGGCGCGGCGTATCCCTACTACGGGCCGAACCACGGGTTCGACATCACGATCGACTGCGAGCCGGGCCGCCACGTCGTGTGCGTACTCGCCTACGACCAGGGGTCGTCGGCCACGAGCTTCATCGCGTTCAACACCGTCGAAGTGTCGGGTCCGCTCGGCAACGTCGACGGCGTCGTCGCCGTGCCCGGTGGTGTGAAGGTCGACGGCTGGGTCGTCGACCCCCGTCAACCGCAACAACCGGCGGTGGTGCGATTGAGCGTCGACGGTGTGGCCGTGGTGCAGACCCCGACCGGTGTCGAACGCCCCGATGTCGTCGCTGGCAACCCGTCCTTCAACCCGGTGCCCGGATACCAGGCGACCGTGCCGACATCGCCGGGTGCCCACCAGGTCTGCTTGGACCTGGTGTACGACTCGGGCCGGACGGCCCGCCTTGGATGCAGTGAGGTGATCGTGTGATGACAGCCGTCGTGATGATCGAAGCGGTGGTGATCGGCCTGTTGTCCCTGCTCGTCGTCGGCCTCCTGCGAAGCCATGCCGAGATCCTTCGGGCGCTCCACGACCTGGGCGTGAACCTCGATGAGGAGCGGACCCCCGACCACACGTTCCGCCTCCGCACCGCCGGACGCGAATCCGGCCACGACCACGGCAGTGACCACAACGACGTCGCTGCCGACCTCCGCACACCTCCTCCCGGCGTCGTCGAGGCACAACGACCGGTCGACGACCCGGCTTCGCTCGGTGCTGCCCTCGACCTGTCGGGCGCGACGCCCGACGGGGAGGCCGCCGCGATCGGTGTCGTGGACGTCGACCACCCGACACTGCTCGCGTTCTTGTCGAGCGGTTGCGTGACCTGCCAGGACTTCTGGGACGCCTTCGGCCAAGGCGTGACGCTCGAGCTCGACGGCCGCGAGGTGCGCATCGTCGCCGTGACCAAGGGCCCCGGGTCCGAGAGCCCCGGAGTCATCGCTCAGCTCACCGGTCCCGAGTTCACGACCCTGATGTCCGACGAGGCCTACGACGCTTACGCCGTGCCGGTCTCGCCCTACTTCGTCCTCGTCGACGCCCACGGATCGTCGATCCTCGGTGAGGGTGCGGCGTCCTCGTGGGCGCAGCTCGCGGGGCTGCTCGATCGTGCCGTCGCCGACCGCGTGTCGGCGCTGGGCGCCAACCGGACCCGGCGCGAGGTGCTCAGCGGGTCCGCCCGCCAGCGACGCGTCGACCGCGAACTCGACGCCGCCGGCATCGGCCCCGATCACCCGTCCGTGCACCAGCGGTGATCCTCCGCGCCCACGGTCTGACGGTCGACGTGCCGCGCGGCTGGGACGCCCGGATCTTCCAGCGCGCCGAGTCGGAGGTGATGAGCCCGAGCTCGCCCGACACCGACGCTCCGACGGTGCCCCGGAGCGGCATCACCACTCCGGTGCTCCACCTCGCCAACTTTCCGTTGCCCGATCAGCGCGGCGACTACGGCAGCGGCGCCGTCGGGCTCATGCGCTCCACGAACGTGTTCCTCGCGCTCGTCGAGTTCGGGCCGGAGTCGTTGGGCACCCCCCTGTTCGCGCCGAACGGGCTGCCCCGTCTCCGCGCCGCCGAGCTGTCCGAGACGATCATGCAGCGGCCGATCGCCGGCATGGGCGGCGCCCAGCGCTTCTTCACGGTCTCGGGACGACCGTTCTGCGGCTACGCCGTGGTGGGTTCGTTGGTGCGGCGGGCGAGCTCGGTGGCGCTGCTCAACGGTGCGTTGTCCCGGATCGACGTCGCGGCCGCGTAGTGCCGGGAACCGACGACGGCGGCGGCTGCCACGAGGACGCCGGTCGGGAGGGCCACACCGACCACGGTCGGTAGCCCGGCAGCACCTGAGAGCAGGCCGGCACCCACGGCGACGAGCACGGCGATGACGGCGCGGCGAACCGGCTCGTCGAGATCGGCGAACCGGCGGTGGAAGGCCGCCAGTCGGCCGGGGTCGACGTTGCCGCGACCGGTGAGCACCGCGAGGCCGCGCAGCAGACCGAACGCCGCGCCGAGCAGCGCGGCGGTCGTCGCCGCACCGGAGAGGGCGGCGAGCACGATGACCAGGTACACGGCGCCGGTCATGATGTAGGTGGACAGGCCGGTGCCGATCTGCAGGCCGAACCCGGCGGCGTAGACCCACGGCCGGAACTCGTCGAGCCACTCCTCGTTGACCTGGCGGCGATGGTGCGGGAGTGGCGGTCCGAGGCGGCGGGCGTCGAGGAGCGCCGCCGCGAGGGCTGCGCCGCCGCCGATCGCGAGGCGGACGGTCGTCGATGCACCGGATGCGTCGACCAGGGTGGCGAGGAGCGCGGCGACCCCGCCGAGCAGGGCTCCGCCGAGCACGGCTCCGCCGACGAACCACGCGGCGGTGGCGCCGAAGCGATGACCGCGACCGCGCTCGGTCAGCGGCGTGATGGTGGACAACATCGACCAGCCGCACGGCGACCACGTCGAGCGAACGGCGGCGGCGACGACGGTCACGGCCGCGCCGACGATGAGAACAGGGAACACGGGACTCCTCGGAGGGGAAGGACCGCTCCCGAACCTACGCGCAGCGGGCGAGGAAGTTGCGCATCATGTCGTGACCGCCCACTGTGAGGATCGATTCGGGGTGGAACTGCACCCCTTCGACGTCGAGCGTCTTGTGGCGGAGCCCCATGATCAGGCCATCGTCGGTCTCGGCGGTGATCTCGAGCACGTCGGGCAGCGTCGAGCGCTGGACGATGAGCGAGTGGTAGCGGGTCGCCTCGAGCGGGTTGGGGAGCCCGGCGAACACGCCGGCTCCCGAGTGGCGGACGAGCGAGGTCTTGCCGTGGACGATCTCGGGTGCTCGCACCACGTCGCCACCGAAGACCTGGCCCATGCACTGCATGCCGAGACACACACCGAAGACGGGGACGCGGGCCGACCACTCGGCGATCAGCACGTTGGAGAGCCCGGCATCGTCGGGTGTGCCCGGGCCGGGGCTGATGAGGATGCCATCGGGGGCGATCCGTTCCACGTCGTCGAGATCGAGAGCGTCGTGGCGCCAGATCATCGGCTCGGCCCCCAGCTCACCCAGGTACTGGACGAGGTTGTAGACGAACGAGTCGTAGTTGTCGATCACGAGGATGCGGGCCACGAGTCGATGCTAGCGGCGGCCTCCCGGCGGTCCGACCGAGATGTTTCCGGCGCGGTGGCCGATCGGACGGAGGCGGATCGTGGAGGACACCACCTCGTTGGGGCGGTGACCGCCTATCCTCTGCACCTATGGCCAAACCGGTGAAACGACGTATCGAAGGCGGCGCCGACGCTCAGACGAGCACGGGGCGCACCACGCCGAAGGGCACGCGCCCGGCCGGAGAGGGTCCGGCGGCGTCGACCCGCTACACGCCGCCGACGCCGGCGACCAAGTACGACATGCCGAGCCCGATGTGGGTTCCCGTGCTCATGTTCTCGTTCTTCGGTCTCGGCTTGCTCGCGATCTTCCTCAACTACACCGAGGTGCTCCCCGGCGCGCCGACCCAGTGGTACCTCCTCGGTGGACTGATGTCGATCCTCTTCGGCATCGTCACCGCCACGCAGCTCCGCTAGCGCCCGTTAGTCAGTCGCGGTCGACGCGCGCAATTCCCAGGTTTGTCCCCAGCCTGGGGAGAACTCTGTGGACACTCCGAGCGCGAGGAACACCACGAAACGTGAGGGTGAGCGGCGGGTGAATGCCAGATGGCATGCCACCAAACGCATCGAGGTCACTCGATGGGCGTCACCAGCTCCATGTCCTCGAGGCAATGGCGGGGTGGCTCGGGGTCTTCGGACGACGCAACGGTCATCTTGACCTCGGCGCCGCAGATGCTGCACCGGTAGACCAGCTTCACCTTGCGCAGCTTCCCGGCCTCGAGCGGCTCGGGCACGGGTTGCGCCAGCCCGGTGATCATCGCGAGGCCGATCTTGATCAGCACGGCACCGATGAGGACGGCGATCGTCGTCTGGACGATCGACGTGTCGAAGGCGAGCGTCGCCACCGCGATCGCGATGACGACGCCCACCAACCAGAAGACCAGGGAGACCCGACGCACGTCGATCAGTCTCCCACGAGTCGGGCTCAGGACCTGGCCGTCAGGATTACCCGAGCCGTTCGATGATCGTGGCGTTGGCGAGCCCGCCGCCCTCGCACATCGTCTGGAGGCCGTAGCGGCCACCGGTGCGCTCGAGCTCGTTGAGGAGCGTGGCCATGAGCTTGGTGCCCGAGCCGCCGAGCGGGTGACCGAGGGCGATGGCGCCGCCGTTGACGTTGGTCTTGGCGAGGTCGGCGCCGGTTTCCTTGGCCCACGCCAGGACGACGGAGGCGAACGCCTCGTTGACCTCGAAGAGGTCGATGTCGTCCAAGGTGAGCCCGCCCGAGCGGGCGATCGCCTTCTGGGTCGACGGGATGGGGCCCGTGAGCATCGTGACGGGGTCGACGCCGGCGAGGGCGAAGGTGTGGAAGCGGGCCCGGGGGGTGAGGCCGAGTTCCTTGGCCTTCTCCTCGCTCATGATCAACGCTGCCGAAGCGCCGTCGCAGATCTGGCTGGAGTTTCCGGCCGTCACCTTGCCGTCGGGCTTGAAGGCGGGCTTGAGGTTGGCGAGCGACTCCGCGGACGTGTCGGGCCGGATCCCCTCGTCGGAGGTGTGCAGCTCGTCGAGGACCACGACGTTGCCCGTCTCCTTGTCGCGACGCTTCTTCTGCACCGCGACGATCTCGTTGTCGAACCGGCCCTCGGCCTGCGCCTGGGCGGCGCGCCGCTGGCTCTCGGCGCCGAACGCGTCCAGCTCCTCGCGGCTGATGTCCCACTGGTCGGCGATCATCTCGGCGGAAATGCCCTGCGGCACGAGGCCGCCCTGGTCGGCGTAGCGGAGACCGACCTGGTCACCGAAGGGGAACCCAGTGCGCTTGATGTCGCCGACCGACGCGCCCATGGGCACGAGGCTCATGACCTCGACGCCGGCGGCGATCGCGATGTCGTAGGCGCCGGCCATGACACCCTGCGCCGCGAAGTGGGCCGACTGCTGGGAGCTGCCGCACTGACGGTCGATGGTGGTGGCGGGAACCGACTCGGGGAACCCGGCGGCGAGCACCGCGTTGCGGCCGACGTTGAGCGCCTGGCCACCGACCTGCATGACGCAGCCCATGATGACGTCGTCGACGAGGGCGGGGTCGAGGTTGTTGCGCTGGACGAGGGCCTTGAGGACCTCGGCGGCAAGGTCGGCGGGGTGCCACCCCGAGAGGTCACCGTTGCGCTTGCCACCACCGGTGCGGATGGCGTCGACGATTACTGCAGTGGTCATGAGTGGACTCCTGT
>CALMLJ010000090.1 GCA_937868025.1 uncultured Acidimicrobiaceae bacterium | reverse complement strand
AACGAAGTTAGCTCCCCGGCCCGCGGGAACGTGACCGAGTCCTCACATTGTCTGGCATCGCCTGCTCCGGCATGCAAGGGTGGTCGCCGATGACCGTGCCTGCCTCTCCCCGGGCGCCGCTCACGGATAGAACCGTTGCGCTGGCCTTCGAAGGATTCGTGCGAGCCGCGCTCCGCACCCACATCTCGATGACCGTGATCGGTCGCGAGAAGTTGCCGGCGGGCGGGTTCGTGATCGTGAGCAACCACTCGTCCCACCTCGATGCGGTGGTCCTGATGCACGTGTGCGGAGGACGGTTCGACCGCTTCCACCTCGCCGCCGCCAGCGACTACTTCTTCGGCATGGGCCCCCAGCAACCCGACGGGCCGAAGGTGTCGAAGTTCGGTCGGGTCCTTCGCTCGGCGCTCAACCTCGAACCGATGCCTCGCCGTCGCCAGGACGGCGACACCGCCGAACGCGAGCGGGCGATCCGCTCGGCGTTCGACAACCTTCGGGCCACGTGCCGGCGTGGCGACGTGGTCGTCTACTTCCCCGAGGGCTCGCGGTCGCCCGACGGCACGATCCGGCGGTTCCGCAGCGGCATCGACGAGCTCGCGGCCGAACTCGACGAGCCGATCATCCCGGTGTACATCGACGGCGCGCACGCGCTCTGGCCGAAGGGCAAGCGGTGGACCCGCCGTGGCGCTCTGACGATCACCATCGGTGACGCCATGACGTCCATCCCCGACGGGCCGCCCCTGGCGGCACGTCTCGAGAACGAAATCCGTCGTCTCGGCGGCGAACGAAGCGACAGCAGGGAGCAACCCATGGAGCACATGAAGTGGTGGGGATGGGGCGACGCCAACGTGTCGTTCACCCACGCCGACAAGCCCGAACTCGGCCCGTTCATCCGGGAGAAGATCGACATCGACCTCGACGGTCGCCCGTCGAAGGTCCTCGACTTCGACGACCTCGACATCGCGGAGCCGATCATCGGCGACGAGTTCGCCGCCGCCCTGTCGGGAGCGCTGCGCGACGACCAGATCACCTCCGACGCCATGGAGCGTGTTGTCCACACGTACGGCAAGAGCCTGCGTGACCTGGTGCGTATCCGCCGTGGCGACCTCGGCCGTCTGCCCGACCTGATCGTGTACCCCGAGAACGAGGACGAGGTCGGTGCGATCATGGCCGCGGCCCTCGCGAACGACGTGGTCGTCATCCCCTTCGGTGGTGGTACGAACATCTCCGAGAGCCTCGAACCGCCTCGCGGTGAGCGCCGCACGGTCGTCTCCGTCGACATGCAGAAGATGGACCAGGTGCTCGAGATCGACGAGGCCGCCCGCACCGCCCGGGTGCAGGCCGGGGTGTTCGGCCCCCACCTCGAGGAACAGCTGAACCGCACCGGTTGGACGCTCGGGCACTTCCCCGACAGCTTCACGTACTCGACGCTCGGCGGTTGGATCGCGACGCGTTCGTCGGGCATGCAGTCCGACAAGTACGGCGACATCGCCGACATGACCAAGGGTCTGCGCGCCGTCACGCCCGCCGGTGTACTCGTCACGCGGTCGCTTCCCTCCAAGTCGACGGGCCCCGACGTCAACCAGATGATGATCGGCAGCGAGGGCCGTCTCGGCATCATCACCGAGGCCACGGTGCAGATTCATCGCCAGCCCGAGGTCCGCAAGATCCTCGGCTACCTGTTCCCCACGTGGACGGCGTCGCTGAAGTGCATGGCCGAGATCGCCGAGAGCGCCGCCACCCCGTCGGTGACCCGGGTGTCCGACCCCAACGAGACCAAGTTCTCGTTCGCCACGAAGAAGGCGGGCGGCTTCATGGACAAGTTCCAGTCGACCGCCCTCCAGCAGTTCCTCAAGCGGGTCAAGCACTACGACATGGAGGACGCCTGCCTGAGCTTCATCGGCTACGAGGGCGACGAGCAGCACGTGAAGCTGCAGCGGAAGCTCGTGGGCGAGATCGTGTCGAAGCACAACGGCATCTGCGTCGGCTCCGGCCCCGGCGAGATGTACGACCAGAAGAAGTTCGACACGCCCTACATCCGCGACCACCTGCTGAACTACGGCGGCCTCGCCGACGTGTCGGAGACCTCCGCGCCGTGGAGCAAGCTCGAACCCCTCTACGACGGGGTGGTGGCTGCGGCCAACAAGGCGTTCGCCGAGCTGGGCGTCGCGGGCTGGATCATGTCGCACCTCTCGCACTCGTATCACTCGGGTGCGTGCCTCTACTTCACGTTCGCCTTCCGCGAGACCGACCGGCTCGACGCGCTGGAGCAGTACGCGACGGTCAAGAACGCGATCCAGCAGGCGTTCATCGACTTTGGTGGCACCCTCTCACACCACCATGGTGTGGGCCTTGCGCACGCTCCGTGGCTCGAGCAGGACATCTCGCCCGCGGGCGTCAGCATCGTGCGCGCACTGTTCGACGGGGTCGACCCCGGCCACCAGCTGAACCCCGGCAAGATCGTCGAGTAGTCCCCAGCCGC
>CALMLJ010000089.1 GCA_937868025.1 uncultured Acidimicrobiaceae bacterium | reverse complement strand
CGCCGGCGTCGTCGCTGTCACAGTCGGAGGCGCCGCCGCCACCACCGCCGCCGCCCGGACGACCCGGACCGCCGGCGCCACCGTTGCCACCGGCCGACGAGGGGGATGCCGTCCAGAGGCCACCGCTCAGCGCTCCGGCCGAGGCCGAACCGCCGGTGCCGACACCGCCGTTGGTGCCAGCGGCACCCGGGCTTCCGGCACCGCCGGGCGTCGGGAGACCGTTGCTACCGCAGCCGATGAGCGAGGTCGTGTCCGGCTGGCCGCCGGTGCCGCCGGCGGCGCCGCCCGCGCCGATCCCGCCCTGCTGACCCGGCTGGGCGTCGTGGTTGCCGAAGAGGCTCGTCGACGCGTCGACCACACCGCCGTTGCCGCCGACGCCACCTCCGCCGGCACCGCCGCCGCCGGCGCCGGAGTCGGTGTTGTTGTAGGTGCCGGACGGTTCGAAGCCGCCGCCGCCACCCATGCCCGAAGCGGCGGGAGCCGAGGAGGCCGAGATGCCGTTCGCCCCAGCCGAACCGCTCCCGCCGGTGCCGCCGTTGATCTTGACCGTGTCGAACACCAGGGCCGAGGTCGAGTTGCGCACGATCACGCCGTAGGACGCCAGGCCGGGGCCGGCGGCGACGCCGTTGACCACGAGGTCGGCGAGCTTGGTCGGCGTCGCGATGCCGTCAGCGGTGATGCCGACGGGACCGTTGACGGCCGCGTCGAAGGACGCCGTGACGACGGTGTCACCGGCGCCGACCTTCGTCCAGGTCGCCGAGTCGTAGTGTCCGCCGATCTCGAGCCCCGCGACGACGTCGAACTTGGCATACGTGCCTTCGGCGACCTGGATCTGGGTGCGGCTGAGGGAACCGGCGCGCACGATGCCCTGGCCGATGGTGGCGCAGGGTGCGGCGACATCGCCGCACGTCGACGAGTCGGCGCCGGTGTTGGAGACGAACACGGTGTTGGTGGCGATCCCGTCCTGACCGTCGCAGTTGGCGTCGACGCCGTCGCCCACCGTGTCGACGGCCTGGCCCGGGTTGACGGCCGGGTTGTTGTCGTTGCAGTCCTGGCCGGTCGTGTAACCGTCGCCGTCGTTGTCAGCGAGCGTTGTGGTCGTCGTCGACGTGGTCGTCGGTGCGGTCGTGGTGGTGGATCCGCCACCACCGGGCTGCTCGGGACACGCGGTGGCGACGAGCGCCACCATCCCGAGCAGCGGTAACAGAGCACGACGTACGCGCATGATGAACCTCCCAGTTCGTCCCACCGCCCCTCGGTGAGGGTGCCTGACTATCGGTCGCCCGGATCCGAAGCACTGGATCGGGAACCTTTGCTCCCGGGCCGGTGGGCAACGGTGCCCGGACGCGCCGGAGCCGCCCCGGAGGGCGGCTCCTGCTCGTTCCGAACGGCGCCGACGCGGCGTCGATCCGTCGTCGGGCGTCAGACCGTCGCGTTGTTGGACACGATGCCCGTGGCGCCGTTGTTGCCGCCTGTGCCGCCGGCACCGCCGGCGCCACCGCTGAACGTGGGGGTGCCCACGGGGCTGCTCGCACCGGTCGTTCCGAGCCCGATCGCGGCGCCGCCGCCTCCGCCGCCACCGGCGCCGGATGCTCCACCGGTCCCGCCCGCCCCTCCGGGGCCGCCGGCACCGCTGACCTGGTACCCCGCCCCTCCGGGGCCGCCGGCGCCACCGGGCTGACCGGGTGCGCCGGCACCGCCGTTACCGCCGGCGCCGCCGGTGCCGAGGTGGAGCTGCACACCGATCAGCGTCGGGCTCGAGTTGCTGAGGTAGAGCGAGATGGCGGCGAGGCCGGGTTGGCCGCCGGCACCCGCCGTTGCAGCACGAAGGCCGCCGGCACCGCCGCCGCCACCACCGGCCCCGGCGTCGTCCTGGTCACAGTCGTTGGCGCCGCCGCCACCGCCGCCGCCTCCACCTCGACCGGCGGAGCCGAGCCCGCCGGTGCCGCCGGCAGCACCTGCGGTGCCTCCGGCCCCCGCCGAACCTGCGGTTCCGTTCGCCCCGGGCGCACCTGCGCTGCCGGCGAACGCCGGAGCACCATTCAGGTCGCAGACACCGGGGAACCCGCTCGTCCCGGCAGCGCCGCCGGCGCCGCCGATGCCACCGGGGCCACCGCCCGTCGCTCCGGTCGACCCGGGCTGGGCATCACAGCCGCTGCTGCAGACACCGAGGAAGTTGCTGCAGCCGGGCGAGTCGACGACGCCGCCCTTGCCGCCGGTCCCACCGTTGCTGCCACCGGTGCCGCCGGCGCCACCGGCGCCGGCACTCGTGTTGTTGCATCCGAGGCCGCCCGGTTCGAAGCCGTTGTTGCCGGCGTTGCCTGCGTTGGCCGTCGCGCTCCACCCGGCGCTGCCGTTGGCCCCGGCAGAGCCCACGCCGCCGGTGCCGCCGTTGACGGTGACGGTGTCGAACGTGAGCGCGGAGGTGGAGTTGAGCACAGCGATGCCGTAGGAGCGCTGGCCGGGTCCGGCCGCGACGCCACTGACGGTGAGGTCGGAGACCTTCGTCGGTGTGGAGATCCCCGAGGCGAGGATGCCGACGGGCCCGTTCACGGTCGCATCGAAGGCGGCGGTCACGAAGGTCGTCGTGCCGCCCGCCTTGAGCCAGGTCGCGGAGTTGTAATGGCCGCCGATCTCGAAGCCGGCCACCACGGTGAACTTGGCGTACGTGCCGCCGGCCACCTGGACCTGGGTGCGGCCGAGTGAGCTCGCACGGGTCAGGCCCTGGTTGATCGTGGCGCAGGGCGTGAGCGCCTCGCCGCAGGTCGAGATGTCCTGGCCGGTCGTGGCGACGAAGACGGTGTTGGTCTGGATGCCGTCGGTGCCGTCGCAGTTCGAGTCGACGCCGTCGCCCACCGTGTCGACGGCCTGCCCCGGGTTGATGGTCGGATCGTTGTCGTTGCAGTCCTGGCCGGTGTTGAAGCCGTCGCCGTCGTTGTCGGCGAGGGTGGTCGTGGTCGTCGACGTCGTCGTCGACGACGTTGGCCCGCCTCCGCCCGGTTGCTCGGGGCATGCGGTGGCGACAAGCGCGAGCATGCCGAGGACAGGTACGAGAGCACGACGTACGCGCATGCTGATCCCTCCAAGGACGTTCCCGCCGGCCCCGGCGAGAGTTCCTTCCTAACTTGAACGGTTCGAAAGGTCAACGTCCCTCGGGTGACGAGAGGGCAAACTCTGTCATCTGACGCCTCGTTCGGGGGAGGGCGCGATCAGGCGGCCGGACGGGCCGGCGCGGTGGCCGATCAGAAGAGCGTGACGGGTGTGCCGATCGGAGCCAGATCGCTGTCCCACAGGAAGTTGATCTCCTGGTTGGTCATCCGCACGCAGCCGTGGCTCGCCGGGTAGTTCGGCACGCTGGGCGAGCCGTGCAGGGCGTAGCCGCCGGTGAAGTACTTGGGCCGCCACAGCTGGCCCAGGTTGGAGACCCGCTGACCGTTGATCTGACGGGTGAGCTTGTAGGACCCACGCGGGGTGGGCGTCGAGCTCTTGCCGGTCGACACGTCGAACACCCAGATGACCTGGCCGGCGTCGGAGATGGTGAGGATCTGACGAGCGATGTCGACCTCGATGCTGCGGCCGGCCTTGGGGACCTTCGGCTGGGCGCGGTCGAGGGTGGCGCCGAGCACGAAGCGGGTGAGGGGGTCGAGCTTCCCGGTGCGGGGCAGGCTGGAGTACTTCTGGAACGCGACCAGCGCATGCCGCGTCGACGCCCCGAAGTTGCCGGGGAAGTCCTGCAGCCAGAAGCCGCGGGCCGACAGCGTGATCTGCATGAGGAAGATCTCGCTGCCCTTCGCCCCTTCGGCGAGCGTCGCGCCCGAGAGCGGGAGGTAGTGGAGCACCACGGGTGCGGGAGGCGCGGGAGGCGCCGGGGGAGCAGTCGTCGTGGTGGTGGTCGTCGTCGTCTCCGGTGTGGTCGTCGAGGACGGATCGGCTTGTGCCCCCGCCGAGCCGACGGTGGTCGTCAACGTGACGAGCGAGGTGAGTGAGGCAATGACCAACCGGCCGCGGAGTGACATGCGCATGGCCGGCGAGGGTACCGCTCCCGGGGGCGGAGCGGTAAGTCCGGGAGCGTGGAAGCGGTCGGTCCGGCGCCCGACCGTCGCGCGAACCCATGGGGTAGGTTGCCGACATGAGTCGACCCGGAACGCTCGGTGAACTGAAATCGTCTGGTTGGGAGTCCACCTCGGTGAAGGAGGAGATCCGGCGCAACGCGATCGCTCGGATCCGCGCCGGTGAGCCGCTGTTCCCCCAGGTGATGGGCTACGAGGACACCGTCGTCCCCCAGCTCGAGAACGCACTCATCGCCGGCCACGACATCGTCTTCCTCGGCGAGCGCGGCCAGGCCAAGACCCGCATGATTCGTTCGCTCGTCGAGCTGCTCGACGAGTGGATGCCCATCATCGCCGGCTCGGAGGTCAACGACGACCCGCTCGCGCCGATCTCGCGGTACGCGATCCACCTCATCGCAGAGCACGGCGACGAGACCCGGATCGACTGGGTGCATCGCAGCGACCGCTACGGCGAGAAGCTCGCGACGCCGGACACGTCGATCGCCGACCTCATCGGTGAGGTCGATCCCATCAAGGTCGCCGAGGGTCGGTACCTCTCCGACGAGCTCACGCTGCACTACGGGCTCGTGCCGCGCACCAACCGCGGCATCTTCGCCATCAACGAGCTCCCCGATCTCGCCGAGCGGATCCAGGTGGGTCTGCTCAACGTGCTCGAGGAGCGCGACATCCAGGTTCGTGGCTACAAGATCCGTCTCCCACTCGACGTCGTCCTCGTTGCCTCGGCGAACCCCGAGGACTACACCAATCGCGGGCGGATGATCACCCCGCTGAAGGATCGCTTCGGCAGCCAGATCCGCACGCACTACCCGCTTGAGGTCGCGACGGAGGTCCGCATCATCGAGCAGGAGGCGACGCCGCTCGTCGCCGACGGCCTCACCGTCGACGTGCCCGACTTCATGTCGGAGATCATCGCCACGTTCAGCCATCTCGCCCGTCAGAGCAGCCACATCAGCCAGCGGTCGGGTGTGTCGGTCCGTCTGTCGGTGTCCAACCAGGAGAGCGTCGTCGCCAATGCGGCGCGGCGAGCGCTGCGCGCCGGCGAGACCCACGTCGTTCCCCGCATCTGCGACCTCGAGGCGCTGCCGGCGTCGACCGCCGGAAAGGTCGAGATCGAGTCGCTCGAAGAGGGCCGTGACGGTCAGATCATCGACCAGCTCATCAACGGTGCGGTGTTGAGCGTGTTCCGCGAGCGGGTCGCGCCCGAGCATCTGCTCAACGTCGTCGAGGCCTTCGACGGCCGCGAGCCCGTCGAGATCGGTGAGGACGTTCCGGCGGCCGCGTACGTGCAGCTCTGCACGGAGCTGCCGGCGCTCGGTCGGGCCGCGTCGTCGCTGGTGGCGGCCGAGACTCCCGAGGACATCGCCAGCGCGGTCGAGCTGGTGCTCGAAGGGCTCCACCTCTCCAAGCGTCTCAACAAGGACGCCATCGGGGGACGGGCGCAGTACCGGTCTCGTGGCTGAACCGATCCCGTCGGCGTCGGTGCCGTCGGGATCGGACGAGGTCGGTGCCGCGGTCGAGTCCCGATCGGTGGTCGTGCGCGGTCTCACCAAGTCGTTCGGCGACAAGGTCGCCGTCGCGGGGATCAGCCTCGACGTGCCCCGCGGATCGTTCTACGGGTTGGTCGGACCGAACGGCGCCGGCAAGTCGACGACGATCAAGATGTGCACCGCGTTGTTGCGGCCCGACGCCGGGGACGTCTGGATCGACGGCCAGAACGTGTGGGCCGACACCCACGAGGCCAAGCGGCGGCTGGGGGTGCTCCCCGACGACCTGCCGTTGTTCGAGCGGCTGACCGGTGACGAGTTCCTCACGTTCCTCGGAATGTTCCGGGGTCTCGACCCCGACGTCGTGGCGTCGCGAACCGCGGAGTTGCTCGACGTGCTCGATCTGACCGAGGCGGCGCGTGTGCTGGTCGCCGACTACTCGACGGGCATGCGCAAGAAGATCAGCCTCGCCGCCGCGGTGTTGCACGGCCCGCGGGTGCTGTTCCTCGACGAGCCGTTCGAGTCGGTCGACCCGGTGTCGGCGCGCACGATCCAGGACCTGCTGCGCACCTTCTGCTCCGGCGGCGGCACGGTGGTGCTGTCGAGCCACGTCATGGACACGGTGGAACGCCTGTGCGATCACGTGGCCATCGTGAGCGCCGGCCGCATCGTCGTGCACGGGTCCGTCGACGACGTTCGAGGTGGACGCCGACTCGAGGACGTCTTCATCGACGCAGTCGGAGGGGTGCACCTCGGGGCCGGGTCGATCGGATGGCTGGCGCAGGACCGGTGAGTCCCACGCGGGTGTTCGTGCTACTGAAGGCGCGGTTGGTCGTCAACGGCGTGCGGAGGATGACGCGGTCGACGTGGGCGCGGGTCGGTTTCGTCTTCTCCCTCCTGTTCGCGCTGGTCGCAGCGGGGGTCGGCGTCGGCATCGCGCTCGGCCTGCGGGTGTACTGGGATGCCGATGCCCAGCACCGCAATCTGGTGCTCCTCTCCGCCGGGATCGTGTTCGGCTGGTGGTTCGCACCGGTGCTCGGCGGCGGTGTCGACGAGACGATCGACCCGGCGCGCCTGTCGCTGTTGCCCCTGACGCGGTCCCAGCTGCGGCGGGGGCAGATCGCCGCCGGTTTCGTCGGGATCGCTCCGGTGGTGATGATCTGCTGGGTCATCGGGCTCGTCGTGGGCTCGGCGCGAACCTGGGCGTCCGTGCCCTTCGTAGTGGTCTGCGGTGCGGTGCTGCTGTTGGCGGCGCTCGTGGGCAGCCGCGCTCTCTCCACCTCGTTGGCCCGCCTGTCGCGCACCCGCCGCGGGGGTGATCTCGCCGCGGTCGTGGCGGTGCTCGGCGGTTCGGCGATCTTCGCCGGATCCCAGCTGCTCCGCTTCCTGACCGACGAGCAGCTCGACGCCGCGGCGCGCGTGCTTCGTTGGTCGCCTCCGGGGATGGCCGGTGAGGCGTTCGAACTGGCCGGCCGCGGGAGTTTCGTCGCCGCCGGGTGGCGGATTGCGGTGCTCGCCGCCGTCGTGGTGCTGGCGGGCTGGTGGTGGTCTCGTCAGCTCGATCGCCTGCTCGTCGAACCCGCACAGACCGGTCGCAGCGCGTTGCGGAACGACGGGGAAGCGCTGGCGATCTTCGGCGGGTGGCGTCGGCGGCTCCCGCGGACTGCGGCCGGCGCCGCGGCGGCGCGAGAACTCGTGTATCTCACCCGCTCGCCCGGACGGCGTTCAGCCCTCCTCGGCGGCACGTTGTTGGGGCTCGTGTACGTGGTGATCCCGGTCGCGTGGGTCGGGAGCCCCCGCACCTGGTTGGTGTTGGTGGCTCCGGTGGCGATGTTGCTCGCGCTGCAGTTCGCGTCGAACCAGCTCGGCGTCGATCCGGCCGTGTTCTGGATCGAGGTGGCGGCCGGGCCCGAGCCAGCGGCCCGGTGGGTCGGGCGTCAGCTCCTCGGCTGCATCGCAGTGCTGTTCCCCGTCCTCCTGGCCGCCACCCTCCTCGCGGTGTGGACCGGTGGGTGGATCGAATTCGCGGTGGTGGTCATCACGATGGTCCCCGCCACCCTCGCGATGGTCGGCGTGGGGTCGCTGCTCTCGCCGATGCTCGTGACGCCGGTGCCCGATTCCGGGAACCCGTTCGGGGGGCGGCAGGCCATGTCGGGCACGGGGTGTTCGGCCGTGCTCGTCGGCCTGCTGTACTTCGTGCTCGTGGGGGTGCTCATCGCGCCTGCCGAGGTCGCCCTGCGGTGGGCGTGGCGCTCGAGTTCTCCGCTCGTGGCGATCGCCATCGGCGCGGGTGCGTCTGCGGTCAACGTCGGGGTGTGGTGGTGGTCGACCACGGCGGCGGTGCGTCAGCTGCCGGACCGCGAGCTGGAGGTTCTCTCGCTCCTGGACGCTCGGTTGAACACCTAGATTCGGGCGATGACGGAGATCTCGGCCGACGACTTCGGCGACGGTTTCACCTGGGGGGTCGCCACGGCGGCGTATCAGATCGAAGGCGCCTGGGACGCCGACGGCAAGGGTCCCTCGGTGTGGGACGAGTTCACCCACGGCCGGGGGCCGCTCGGGCTCCGCCGGATCAAGGACGGCGCCACGGGCGACGTCGCCACCGATTCGTACCATCGCTTCGAGGAGGACATCGCCCTGGTCGCGGCGATGGGGTTCGGCGCCTATCGCTTCTCGATCTCGTGGCCGCGGGTGATGCCCGACGGCACGGGGGCGGTCAACGCGGCCGGGCTCGACTACTACTCCCGCGTCGTCGACGCGTGCCTTGCCGCGGGGATCGAACCGTGGGTCACGCTCTACCACTGGGATCTTCCGGCCGCGCTCGAGCGCCGGGGCGGCTGGACCAATCGCGAGATCGTGGGCTGGTTCAGTGACTACGTCTCGGTGGTGGTCGCGGCCCTCGGCGACCGCGTGCGCCAGTGGATGGTGTTCAACGAACCCCTCAGCTTCACGATGCTGGGCTACCTGCTCGGGGCACACGCTCCCGGTCGACGGGGCCCGGCCGCGTTCTGTGCCGCCGCGCACCACGTCAATCTCGCGACCGCCGAGGGCGCCCGGGCGGCGCGAGCTGCGAGCCCGAGGAGCGACGCGTCGATCGGCACGACGCAGTACCTGTCGCCCGTGTTGGCGAGTGGGGTCGGTCCGCTCGCCGGCATCGCCGAACGGTCGGCGGACGCACTGGTCAACCGCCTGTTCCTCGAACCGAATCTCGGGCTCGGCTACCCGTGGGACGACTGCGGGTTGCTGCGCGGGATCAAACGGCATCACCGTCCCGGCGACGACGAGCTCGCCACGATCGACCTCGACTTCCTCGGCGTGCAGTACTACACGCGGCTGCGGGCGCCGTGGCTGCCGATCCCCGGTATCTGGACCATCCCGCACTTCGGTCAGGATCGGGGGTGCGAACTCACGTCGATGGGGTGGGAGGTGCGGCCCGAAGGTCTCGGTATGGTGCTGGATCGGGTGCACGCCTACGGCGCGTACGACCGTGTGGTCGTGACCGAATCGGGTGCGTCGTTCGACGAGGAGCTCGTGGACGGCCGGGTGCACGACAACCGTCGCATCGCCTACTTCCAACGGCACCTCGCGGAACTGCGGGCGACCATCGATCGCGGTGTCCCCGTCGAGGGGTACTTCTGCTGGTCTCTGCTCGACAACTTCGAGTGGACGTTCGGCTACCGGCCTCGGTTCGGTCTCGTGCACGTCGACTACGCCACCCAGCAGCGGATCGTGAAGGACTCGGGCCGTTGGTTCGCCCGCATGCTGGGCGGTCGCGCCGCAGACGCTGCGTCGCAGGGGTAGCGTCCCGTCATGGCTGCTCGACGTTTCCGCTACTCACCCTGGGACGGCACGCAGCGGGGCTTCGAGCTCGATGCGACCGACGTCATGGAGCAGCTGACCGACGATCTGCTCTACCACGGCGATCTCAACGCTGCGCTTCGGCGCATGCTGCAGGACGGCTTCAACGATCGCAACGGCGAACGCATCCAGGGTCTCCGCGAGATGCTCGAGAAGCTGCGCGCCGAACGGCAGGAGCGCCTCGACCGCTTCGATCTCGGAGGGGTGTTCGACGACATCGCCAAGGAGCTCCGCGACGTGGTCGAGCAGGAGCGTGCCGCGCTCGACGAACTCGCCGAGGAGGGCCGGGCGTCGGGCGACGAACGGCGTCAGGAGCTCACCGATCAGGTGGTCGGTGAGCGCAACATGCAGCTGGAGATGCTGCCGAACGATCTGGCCGGTCAGGTGAAGTCGTTGCAGAACTACGACTTCACCAGCTCCGAGGCCCGGGAGAAGTTCGAGGAGCTCGTCGACAAGCTCCGTCAGCAGTTGATGCAGCAGGCGGTCGACCAGATGTCGGGCGCGATGAGCGACATGTCCCCCGAGGACATGGCCCGCATGAAGGACATGTTGGCCTCGCTCAACGAGATGCTCGCCCAGCGCGCTGCCGGTGAGGAGCCCGATTTCGAGAAGTTCATGGCCGAGTTCGGCGACTTCTTCCCGGAGAACCCGCAGACCCTCGATGAGCTGCTCGAGGTCATGGCCCAGCGCATGGCCGCCATGCAGGCGATGCTCAACTCGATGACGCCCGAGCAGCGCCAGCAGCTCCAGGATCTGTCGAACCAGTTGCTCGAGGACATGGACCTGGCGTTCCAGATGGACCAGCTGGGTCAGAACCTGCGGGGGATGTTCCCCGACGCAGGGTGGCAGCAGCGGTACGACTTCAACGGCGTCGACCCATTGGACTTCCCCCAGGCGATGCAGGCGATGAGCGACCTGGGCGACCTCGACCAGATCGAGAACCTGCTGAAGGGCACGGTCAACCCGGGAGCGTTGGCCGAGGTCGACATCGAGCGGGCCCGCGAGCTCGTGGGTGACGACATGGCCAACTCGATGGAGCGCATGGCCGAGTTGTCGAAGATGCTTCAGGACGCTGGGCTGATCGACAACGTCGAGGGTCGTCTCGAGCTCACCCCGGAGGGCATGCGCCGTCTGGGCAAGAACGCCTTGGCGGAACTGTTCAAGAAGCTGTCGAAGGACATGCTCGGCGGCCACCAGATCGACCGCATCGGCATCGGCCACGAACGCACCTACGACACCAAGGCGTACGAGTGGGGTGACCCGTTCAACCTCAACATCAACCGGACGATCGGCAATGCCGTCCGCCGGCGATCGAGCGAGGGGTCGGTCGGCGGGAAGGTGCAGCTGACCGCTGACGACTTCGAGATCGAGCAGACCGAGCAGCTGGTGCGTACGGCCACCGTTCTGATGCTCGACCTGTCGTTGTCGATGCCGATGCGCGAGAACTTCCTGCCGGCCAAGAAGGTGGCGATGGCGCTGCACTCGCTCATCTCGATGCAGTATCCCCGCGACTACCTCGGCATCGTCGGGTTCAGCGAGGTCGCCCGCGTGCTGGAAGCACATCAGCTGCCCGAGGTGAGCTGGGACTTCGTGTACGGCACGAACATGCAGCACGGGTTCGTCTTGGCCCGTCAGCTGCTCGCCCGGCAGCACGGCACCAAGCAGATCATCATGATCACCGATGGGGAACCGACGGCCCACATCAACGCCTACGGCGAGCCCGAGTTCCACTACCCGCCAATTCGGGCGACGGTGGACGCCACGCTGCTCGAGGTGTCGCGGTGCACCCGCGATCAGATCCGCATCAACACCTTCATGCTCGACGCCGACCGTGGCCTCCAGCATTTCGTCGAACGTATGACCGAGCTGAACCGGGGTCGGGCATTCTTCACGTCACCGGACACGTTGGGCGATTTCGTGCTGGTCGATTTCTTGGAACAGAAGCGCTCCATGCTGCGTGGGCGGCGGGCCGGTTGAGGTCTCCGATGGGGCGGTTCGTCGGCCCGGCGGGCCCGGGAAACCATGGTTGTGGCCGGAATTCGTCACGATTTCGATGGTGTCGTTCGCAACGATCGCCTCTTGCATCGCTGAGGCCGAACGACCATGATGGAGGGCTACACGTATGTAATTACGCGGGGGTCCAGACGGGATGGCAGCGATGAACGAGGAAGAAGACCACAGTTGGCAGTTGGCGGCGAACTGCCTTGGGGTCGACCCCGATCTCTTCTTCCCCGAGCGTGGTGCTTCCACCAAGGAAGCCAAGGCCGTCTGCCAGGGTTGTGAAGTCCGGGGTGACTGCCTCGAGTACGCCCTCGCCAACGGCGAGAAATTCGGCATCTGGGGCGGCCTGAGCGAGCGGGAGCGTCGTCGCATCCGTCGTCAGCGCGCCCTCGCCCGCGCCGCCGAGTCAGCTCGTTCCGCCACCGCCTGACCGGCCGTCGCCCCGGTTCGTTCCCTCGACCACGATCACTTCGTCAGGCAGCACCACCGCATCCATCGTCACGTCCCACGCCTCGGTGACGATCCGCTCGACCAGTTGTTCCGGATGTACGGCCGCCACCAGGATCGGCCGCCCGGACCGGCGACGGTCAGCGAAGGTCCGGTCGTAGAACCCGCCTCCCATCCCGATCCGGTTGCCGGCCCGGTCGACGGCCACCGCCGGTACGACGACGAGGTCGAGCCGGGCAGCGTCGATGGTGTCGGCGTCCTCGGGTTCGTCGATCCCGAACCGGTTCTGCGACCAGATGCCCGTCGGCGTCGACGGCGCGAACCGGAGCTGCCGACCGTCGAGGACGGGGACGTAGGTCTCGATACCCCTGCCGCGGGCCCAGTGCTCGAGCGCCGAGGTGTCGAGCTCGCCGGCAACGGCCCGGTACACCCCGAGCATCGCGACCTCGGGCCACCACGGCAGCGACGCAGCCGTGGTCACGAAAGCCTGGGCTCGCTGATGCTGCACGTCGCTGGGGATCGATCGTCGCATCGCCCGCATCCGTGAGCGGAGTTCGTCGGTCACGGTGGCCTCCACGATGTCGATCAGGGTCGTCTGTCACCCTGCGGGGCCCGCGTGATCCGAACCGTGGGCATCAGGTTAGGATGACGCCATGCAAGGAACCGACTGGATCATCGTCGCAGTCATCGTCATCGTTCTGTTCGGCGGAACGCAGATCCCGAAGCTGGCGCGATCGTTGGGCCAGGCGCAGAAGGAGTTCAAGGAGGGCCTCAAGGAAGGCGCCGCCGAGGACACCCCTGCGTCGGACTCTCCCGCCGACAAGGCCTGACGTCCGACCGCTCGGCACGAGCCGGGATGTGACGCGCCCGCGCTGACCTCGGCGAAAACGACGAGACCGCCCCGGCTCCGTGGAGCGGGACGGCCTCGTGATGGTCGGGGCAGGTGAGCGGGGAGGTGTACTCAGCCCACCGCGACGGGCTGGTCGGCCGGCTTGGTCTGACGGCTGCGGATGATGCGCCGACGCTCACGCTCGGAGCAGCCGCCCCAGACCCCATGGTCGATTCGTTCGGCGATGGCGTACTCGAGGCACTGGGTCTTGACCGGACAGCCTTCGCAGGCCTTCCGAGCGATCTCGACGCCCACGCCATCGGATGGAAAGAACATCGACGGGTCACGGTGTGCGCAGTTGCCGTGGCTCATCCAGGTGGTGTCGGCGAAATCAGTGACGTTCATTGTGGGCCTCCCGCTGCCCGGCGTGTCGCCGGAGCAGATTGCGTGTACCCAGCATGGGCTCCCGGCAGACGCGAGCCACGCTGAGCACTGAGATGGCTCTCAGAACGAGGGCCTCGCGCTGAGCCCGGTCACAGCGGACCTCATCGCGGTGGTGTCGGCCGCACCTGCCCGGGTACATACTGGCGAGGCGATCAAGGAGCGCACATGTCGAACCACCAACACGCGCCGTCACCGTTCGCGCCCCCGAGCAACACGGGCGGCGCGCCACCCGTTGCCCCATCGTCGGACCCCGTGTGGGCCCCGCCGTCGGAGCCGTCCGGACCCCCGCCGTACCTCGCCGGACCGTCGGGGTTCGGTCCGCCCCCGTACGCTCCGCAGTCGATGGGCGGAAGTGGCGCCGCCGCGGTGCTGGGCCCGCCGACCGCGCCGCCGCCCGCCGGCCCACCGACCGGCCCGATCGGTGGTTCGTTCGCACCCGGTGAGTCGCGTCCCGGCCGTGCCCCCAAGGAGCCTGCTCGTGTCCGGCCGTGGGTCTCGGGGCTGGCCGTCGGCGCGCTGATCGGCGCCGTGGTGGCGTCCCTCGTCGCCGGTGCCATCTACGTCGCGTCGGTCGAGACCGGCGGCAGCGTGCTCGTGGCGGATCAGCCCCGGTCGCGCACGCCGGTGACCATCAAGGGGCAGGTGCTCGACATCGGAGCGCTCCTCGACAAGGTCCGACCGTCGGTGGTCTCGATCCAGATCGACGGTGGCATGTCCGGCGAGGCCGCCGGCTCGGGCATCGTGATCGACGACCAGGGCACGGTGCTGACGAACGCGCACGTCGTGTCGGGCGCCGCCGGGTCGAGCACCTCGATCCACATCGCCTTCTCCGACGGAGAGGTCGTACCGGCGACGCTCGTCGGCAGCTTCCCGGCTCAGGACGTGGCGCTGGTCAAGACGACCACGGTCAAGAAGACGACACCCGCAGAGCTCGGGTCCTCCGATGCGCTGCAGGTCGGCGACGATGTGGTGGCGATCGGCAACGCGCTGAACCTCGGGGCCCAGCCGAGCGTGACCAAGGGCATCGTGTCGGCGCTCAACCGTCAGCTGTCCGCCGAGGGCGAGGAGCTGGAGAACCTGATCCAGACCGACGCCGCGATCAACCCGGGCAACTCGGGAGGTCCGCTCGTCAACGCGCTGGGCCAGGTGGTGGGCATCAACACGGCCATCATCCAGAACAGCCAGAGCGTCGGCTTTGCCCTGTCGATCGACTCGGTGAAACCCCTGATCCGCGACATCGAGGACGGCAAGGGCACGATCGACGGCGACAGTCCGTTCCTGGGCGTCGAGACGATGAAGGTCGCCGACCAGTCCGCGGAGATCCTCCAGCGCTTCCAGATCGACGTCGAAGAGGGTGCGTTCGTGTCGGACGTGCAGCCGGGGAGCGCCGCCGACCAGGCCGGGTTGCAACCAGGAGATGTCATGGTGTCGATCGACGGTGCCGACATCTCGTCGCCGTCCGACGTCGGTGCGGCCATCCAGGAGAAGTCGCCCGGCGACACCATCTCGATCGAGATCCAACGTCAGGGCGAGACCAAGACGTTGTCGGCGGCGCTGGGTCGCCGCGGCGGCTGACCTGCCGCTCGAGCGGGTCCGTGCTGCTGACCGGCCGCGCTCACGGGTACACTCCGTTCGGCCCGATTCGAGCTCGGGCACCCCACCAACGTCGAGCGCGGCCGTTTCCGCGCCACCAGGAGTGACCATGTCGGACATCGCAGCAGCAACCAACGAGGCGCCCCGGGCGTCGGTGACGGTGGTGTACCTGGGCCCGGTTGCACCGCACTGGGACGTTCGGAGCGATTACGGCGAGAAGGTCGTCGTGGACGAGTTCCATCGTCGGCTGAACGCCCGGCTCATGCTCGTGCCGCCCCACGACCCGCAGTTCCGTCGGAACCGCGAGCGGGTCATCCGCGACGCCGAGCGCGAGAACATCCTGCTCGCCTGGGACCCGCCCGAGCTCGCGGACTCCTACTCGTCGCGCTGATCCCCACCGCGGGTCGAACGCTCCAGCAACTCGGAACGGACCAGGTCGGCGTCGAATCCGTACGACAACACGTCGATGCCTGACTCGTCGATCCACCGCAACTCGTCGACCTCGTCGTTCACCAGGAACGATCCGGCCGTGACGCTCATCGAGAAGTAGCGCACGCGCTTGGCGCGACCTTTGCGGTCCCGGTAGTGCGTCTCGCCGGCCGGTCCGATGATCCGGCACGACAACCCCGTCTCCTCGAACACCTCGCGGAGCGCGGCGTCCTCGGCGGTCTCGCCGGTTTCGAGGTGGCCCTTCGGGAGCGACCAGTCGTCGTAGCGGGGACGATGGACGATCGCGACCCGTCCGGCCTCGTCGACGACGATGCCGCCGGCCGCCTCCACGGTCACGGGTTGCGGGCCTGGGACGCCCAGGTTCGAGCCAGGTCGTGGAACTCGGTCTGGCATTCGCGTCCGGCGATCGTCGGCACCTTGCGCCACGTGCTGTCGACGAGGCGCCATGCGAGCTGATCATCGGCGAGTTGCGCCGCCAGAACGTCGTCGATGCGTTCGAGGAGGATCGGGTTGACGATCGTGACGAGCGCTTCGACGCGGCGGTCGAGGTTGCGCGGCATCAGGTCGGCGGACCCGAGGTGGATGCTGGGCACACCGGGGCCGGAGCCGTTCGCGAATCGGTAGATCCGGGAGTGCTCGAGGTACCGGCCGACGATGCTGCGCACCCGGATGCGGTCCGACAGGCCCGGCACGCCGGGTCGGAGGCAGCAGATCCCTCGCACGATCAGATCGACCTCGACGCCGTCGCGTGACGCCGCGTACAGCTCGTCGATCACCTCGGGGTCGACGAGGCTGTTCATCTTCATCACGATCCGGCCCTCGCCGCGGGGCGTGTGGCCGACCGGTTCGGGGCGTTCTCCGCGGATGAGGCCGACGAGGTCGGTGCGCATGTGGTCCGGCGCCACGAGAAGTCGGAGGTACGACACGTCGCGGCTGTAGCCCGTGAGGAAGTTGAAGAGGTTCTGCACGTCGATGGCGACGTCGTTCGCAGCGGTGAACAGGCCGAAGTCTTCGTACATCCGGGCCGTCCGGGCGTTGTAGTTGCCGGTGCCGACGTGGCAGTAGGCGCGCACGGCGTCGCCCTCGGACCGGGCGACCATGGCGATCTTCGTGTGCGTCTTCAGACCGACCAGCCCGTAGACCACGTGCACGCCGGCGCGCTCGAGACGGCGCGCCCATTCGATGTTGTTCTCCTCGTCGAATCGGGCCTTGAGCTCCACGAGCGCCACGACCTGCTTGCCCGATTCGGCGGCGCGGATCAGGGAGGCGACGATCGCGCTGTCGCCGGACGTGCGGTAGAGCGTGACCTTGATGGCCTGGACGTGCCGGTCGTTGGCGGCCTGCCCGATGAACTCCTCGACCGAGGTGGTGAAGCTCTCGTAGGGGTGGTGCACGAGGACATCGCCACGACGGAGGACGTGGAAGAAGTCCGCGGGAACCCCGTTGGGTGCCGTGAGGGCGCGGGCGTCGAGTGGATGCAGCGTGGCGAACTTCAGGTCGGGTCGGTCGAGCGCGTAGACCGACCAGAGGCCGGACAGATCGAGTGGACCGTCGTGGCGGTGTACCTGCTCGTCGTCCTCGAGCTCGAGCTCGCGCTGGAGCAGGTCGACCATCTCCTCGCTCATCGCGACGGGGACCTCGAGGCGCACCGGCTTGCCGAACCGGCGGCGTCGTACCTCGACCTCGACCGCTTCGAGCAGATCCTCGGCGTCTTCTTCCTCGAGGTCGAGGTCGGCGTTGCGCGTGACGCGGAACGTCTGGTGTTCGTCGACCACCATGCCGTTGAAGAGTCGATGGAGGTGCGCCGAGATCAGCTGTTCGAGGGGCACCAGGCGTTGTTTGTCCTCGGTCACGAAGAAGCGCGGCAATGACTGCGGCAGCTTCAGGCGGGCGAAGCGCTGCTCGCCGTCCTCGGGATCGTGGACCCGGATCGCCAGGTTCAGTGACAGGTTGGAGATGTCGGGGAACGGGTGGCCGGGGTCGACCGCCAAGGGGGTGAGGATCGGGAAGATCCGTCGGTCGAACTCGGCTCGCAGGAACGCCCGGTCGGTCTCGACCAGTTCCTCCCACTGGCAGAAGCGGACGCCGGCGTCGGCGAGCGCCGGCACGACCTCGTTGAGGAAGATCCCGTCGGCCCGTCGCGTCAGGACGGCGACCTGGCGGGCGATCAGGCTGACCTGTTGGGATGCGGTCAGACCGTCGGGGCTCAGGTCGGTGACACCCGCCTCGACCTGGTCGAGGAGGCCGGCGGCGCGCACCTGGTAGAACTCGTCGAGGTTCTGGCTGAAGATGGCGAGGAACTTGGCTCGTTCCAATGCCGGGGTCGACGGATCAGCGGCGATCGCCAGGACGCGCTCGTCGAACTCCAGCCACGAGAGCTCTCGATTGATGAATCGCCCGGGATCGCCGTCCACGGGGTGCATGGTACCGACGTGTCAAGGGGGTTCCGCAGGGTGCGAACCCCGCAGAACCTGGGGACGTGGGCTCGCTGCGCAGTGTTCGACCAGCGTTCACCTCCCGTTCACCCAGGGTGTGGGGTCGCGACACCGGTCCTGCGTACCGTTCTCGACGAAACAGGTTTCCTGCGAGACTGTTTTCGAGAGGAACGTGCCATGACGACCAACGACCGGACCGAGGCCCGAGCAGCGACGCCCGCAGGCGCTGCGCTCGACTCCGCCCGTCGACCCACCGACGAGGAGATCCCCAGCGTGGTCACCGAAGCGGTCTTCGAGACCCGCGACCTGTCCGTGCTCTACTCCGGCTTCCGGGCCGTGAGGAACGTGAACCTCACGATCCGTCGTGGCGAGATCACGGCGTTCATCGGGTCGTCCGGTTGTGGCAAGTCGACCGTGCTGCGGTGTCTCAACCGTATGAACGACCTCATCGAGGGAGCGTCTGTCGAGGGCGAGGTGAGCTACCGAGGCGTCAACCTCTACGACCCTGCGGTGAACCCCGTCGAGGTCCGCCGGCGTATCGGCATGGTCTTCCAGAAGCCGAACCCGTTCCCGAAGTCGATCTGGCACAACATCGCCTATGGCCCCCGCGTGGCCGGCGTGAAGAAGAAGTCCGAGCTCGACGACATCGTCGAGCGTTCGCTGCGCCGCGCCGCGCTGTGGGACGAGGTCAAGGACCGGCTCGACTCGTCTGCCATGGGCATGTCCGGCGGCCAGCAACAGCGGCTCTGCATTGCCCGGGCGATCGCGTCCGAGCCCGAGGTGCTCCTCATGGACGAGCCGTGCTCGGCCCTCGACCCCATCGCGACCGCTCGCGTCGAGGATCTGATGCGCGAGCTGCGCGACGACTACACGATCGTGATCGTCACCCACAACATGCAGCAGGCAGCCCGGGCGTCGGACAAGACGGCGTTCTTCGGTGTCGAGGTCAACGACGACGGTGACCGTCGTACCGGCATGCTGGTCGAGTGCGACACCACGGCCAAGATCTTCTCGAACCCGTCCGACGAACGCACCGAGAACTACATCACCGGGCGCGTCGGCTGACATGAGCGACACCGATCTCCGCATCGAGTTCCACGAATCGCTCGACGAGCTCCGCGACGACATCGTTCGTCTCGGCGCCCTGACCGTCGAGACGATCGGCAAGGGCACGGCGGCGATGCTCGATCGCGACCTTCACGCTGCGCAGGCGCTGATCGACGGCGACGACGTCATCGACACGCTCGCGATCAGCATCGAGGAGAGCTGCTACCGGCTGCTCGCCCTGCAACAGCCGATGGCGCGTGATCTTCGCTTCATCGTGTGTGCGCTTCGCTTCGCAAGCGAGCTCGAGCGCTCGGCCGACCTGATGGTCAACATCTGCAAGGCGTCGCGACGCATCTACGACGTGACGATGAGCCCGAACGTGCGCAGCCTCATCGAGGACATGAGCATCGAGGCGGCCTCGCTCACCCGCAAGGCCATCGACTCGTTCATCGAGGCCGACGACGGTCTCGCGTCGGCCCTCGACGACATCGACGACCGCCTCGACGAGTTGCAGGTGCAGTTCGTCGAATCGATCTTCAGCTCGCACGACTCCGACCGGCTCGGTCTGCGGTCCGCGGTGCAGCTGGCGCTGATCGGCCGCTACTACGAGCGCATCGGTGATCACGCCGTCAACATGGGCGAGCGGGTCACCTTCATGGTCACGGGCTGGCTTCCCGAGCACGCTGCTGTTGCCCGCCTGGAGATGAAGAGCCGGCGCGGTTCACTCGATGCCTGATTCTCCCGACTCGACGCGGTCGCGACGATCATGACCGCTCTCGTCGTTGTCCTCGCCGTCGCACTGGCGGTCTCGGCCGGGGTGATCGCGACGCTGGTGACCCGGGTACGGGCGCTCGAGTCTGCCGCCCGGCCCACGCCGGCACCGGTCCCGGCCGCGGCCGAGGACCCGACGGACGGGTCGCTCCCACGTCTCGTCGCCGCCCTCGACGCGTTGAGCCTCGGGGTGGTCGTCGCCGATGCGGACGAGGTGCTGGGCTTCCAGAACCGTTCGGCGCAGGCGATCCTGTCGTCGCGCGATGCCCGGACGATCATCAATCGGGCGGTCCGCGAGCTGCTGGTCGCCGCGGTGCGCGGCGAACCGGGCGAGCGGGAGATCGACCTGTTCGGTCCACCCAAGTCCACCTATCTGATCCGGGCGGTACCGCTCGGCAATGGGGTCGCGTTGGGCGGCGGCAGCGTGGCCGTCATCGAGGACGTGACGGAACGACGGCGCACCGACCAGGTGCGGCGGGATTTCGTGTCGAACATCAGCCACGAGTTGAAGACCCCCGTGGGGGCCGTCGGGCTGCTGGCGGAGACCCTTCGCGACGAGACCGACCTGGCGACGATCCGGCGGTTCTCCGAGCGGATGAGCCTCGAGGTCGCTCGCCTGTCGCGAACGATCGACGATCTGCTCGAGCTGAGCCGTATCGAGTTCGCGGACGATCTCTTCATCGACGAGACCCGGGTGGGCGACATCGTCGAGGACGCGCTCGGGCGCTTCCGCGCCGCCGCCGACGCCCGGGGCATTACCTTGAAGTCCGTCGGCGAGTCCGGCATCGTCGTCGCCGGCGACCGTCGACAGATCACGAGCGCGCTGGGCAACCTGATCGACAACGCCGTGAAGTACAGCCCCGACGGGGCCACCGTGACGGTCTCCACCCGAGTGAACCCTTCGGGCTTGGCACTGTCGGTCGCCGACACCGGTGACGGCATCCCGAGTCGAGACCTCGATCGGGTGTTCGAGCGGTTCTACCGGGTCGACCGTGCCCGGAGTCGCGAGACGGGCGGGACGGGCCTCGGGCTCGCCATCGTTCGTCACGTGGCACACAACCACGGTGGAGAGGTGTCGGTTCGTTCCAAGGAAGGGCAAGGGTCGGAGTTCACCCTTGTCCTGCCGTTGGGGACCGATGTGGTCGGACCGGAGAGCCCGGTCGATGATTCCGAGGTGAGCGCGTGAACGCAACGCCGGTGATTCTGGTGGTCGAGGACGAAGAGTCCTACATCGAGGCCCTGAACGTCGGGCTCCGACGTGAGGGTTTCGCCGTGGAGGTGGCCCGCACGGGCCCCGAAGCCCTGCAACGGTTCGACGACGTCGATCCTGACCTGATCCTGTTGGACGTGATGCTGCCCGGCGTCTCGGGCGTCGACGTGTGCCGGGAGATCCGGGCGAAGTCGTCCGTGCCGATCATCATGGTGACGGCCAAGTCGTCGGAGATCGACACCGTCGTCGGTCTCGAGGTCGGCGCCGACGACTACGTGACGAAGCCGTACCGGCTGCGCGAGCTGGTCGCCCGCATCCGCGCCGTCCTCCGTCGGCGAAGCGGTGCACCCGAGCAGGCGCCCCGCGACGACGTGGTGGTGGTCGGTGACGTCGAGATCAACGTCGACAGTCGCGAGGTCCACCTCCAGGGCGATCTCGTCCCCCTGCCGCTCAAGGAGTTCGAGCTGCTCCTGCTCCTCATGGAGCACGCCGGCAAGGTCCTCACCCGGGGCACGATCATCGACCGGGTGTGGGGGTACGACTACGTCGGTGACACGAAGACGCTCGACGTCCATGTGAAGCGGCTGCGGGCGAAGATCGAGGACGATCCAGCCTCGCCGGTGCGACTGCTCACCGTCCGCGGCGTGGGATACAAGTACGCGTCGAATTAGTCTGACCGGGTGATCGACCCGGACCGTCCCGCATGAGCGCTGCGGACACGGGGGCCGGGCCCGACGGCTGGCAGCCGCTCACGCGCCCGCCGCGGCGCCTCAACGTCGACTGGGACGCGGCGTTCCCCCGGCTCGCGTTGTGCCACCTGCTCTCGGTGTCGGGCGAGACCCTCGTGGTGCTCAGCCTCGCCGGTTCGTTCTTCTTCAAGGTCGATCCGGCCCAGGGCCGCGAGAAGGTCATCCTCGGTCTGCTGTTCACGATGGCGCCGTTCGCGCTGGTCGGTCCGCTCATCGGGCCGATGATCGACCGGGTGAAGGGCGGCCATCGCGTCGTCATCCAGGCGACGATGGCGCTGCGCGTTGTGGTCGCCATCACGATGATGATCGCGGTCATCAACGACAGCCTGGCGTTGTTCCCCGAGGCGTTCGCGATGCTCGTGCTGGCGAAGACGTACCAGATCGCCAAGGCGGCCGTGGTGCCGTCGACCGTCGCCGGTGACATCGAGTTGGTGGAGGCGAACTCCAAGCTCCAGCTGCTGAGCGGTCTCGCGGCGATCGTCGCCGGTGCGCTGGGCGGCATCCTCTTGCAGATCGGCCCCGAGTGGGTGCTCGCCCTCACGACCCTGACGTTCGGAGCGGCCTTCGTCGCCGCGCTGCGAATCCACCCATCGGTGACAGGGGAGCGCGAGGAGTCCGAGATCGCCGCGGGCCCACCACCGTCGCGCTCGTTGTCCGACGCCCTCCCTCCCGGTCTCGCCGTCACCGCGTTCGCGATGTCGACGTTGCGATTCCTCGTTGGCCTCCTCACGTTCCTCCTGGCCTTCGAGTTGCGCGGTGAGAACCAGATCACCCCGCTCGCGGCGATCGTCCACTGGACCTTGCAGGTGCACCGGAGCCTCGTCGTCACGACCGTCGTTCCGCCGATCGACGGCCCGCCGCCGACGTGGTACTTCGGTGTCGTCATCATCGCCAGCGTCGCCGGAGGTCTCGTGGGCGCCGTCCTCGCCCCGCCGTTGCGCCGCCGCCTCGCCGAGGAACGAATCCTGCTCGGCGCCTGTGGTCTCGCGATCCTCGCCGGGGTCGCCGGCGTGATCCTCGACGGGCTGGGCGGCTATTCGTTGATGTCGCTCGGCATCGCCACAGCGGCCGCGCTCGGCAAGCAGGCGTTCGACGCCGTCGTCCAGCGCGACGTGGAGGAGAACGATCGTGGCCGCCTCTTCGCCCGGTTCGAGGCGCGATTCCAAATCACGTGGGTCGTCGGTGCGCTCGTGCCGTCGATCCTGCACGTGCCGAACGCAGCCGGTGCGATCCTCATCGCACTCGGCGGCGCACTGGCGACGATCGTGATGGCGACCGGTGTCCGCCCGGTGCTCCTCAACCGCGAGGTCGAAGGTCGGCGCCTGGGGCGGCCCTACCTGGCAAGGAACCGTTCGTCAGATCAGTGAACCCCGGGGGATCGCTCTGCGCTATGCGTCGAGGTCGGGGAAGTCCGGGATGCCGGGGTCGTCGTCGAGTTCCGGCAGCGGCTGATCGGACTCGAGTCCGACCCGCGCCAACCACAACCCGGGAGCCTGCAGCTCGTTGGGTGTCGGCAGGTGTTCGACGTCGGACCAGAGCGCTGCCAGCGCCGGAGCGCCGGCGCGGGCGAACACACCGTCGATGAATGCCGAGCCCTGGTCGATCTTGTCCTGGGTGAGTTCGAGCCCGAAGAGGCGCTCGACGAACCGGCTTGCCTGCGCCGTCTCGACACGGCGGCGACGGAGCGCTTCGCTCACCATCGGGTACGAGGTCAGGAGCTTCGCCCCGATCGTGTCGAGGACCCAGTCCACGTAGCCCTCGATGCACCCGACGAGCGTGTCGATCGCCGGCAGGATCTGCCGCTGGCGTTCCGACCGGATGGCGCTGAGCATGAACTCCGGGTTGCCGAGCGAGTTCTGCAACGACCCCAGCGATTCGGGGTCGGACAGGTCGATCGGCCCGAGGCGCTCCTCGAGGGCCGCCGAGTCGGCCTCGAACCCGTTGGCGTGTTCGGCGAGCAGTGAGTTGAGGCGGTCGCGGACGTGGGGCTGGGACAGCACGGCGTGGTGCGCCATTTCGGCCAGGCAGATGCACAGGCGCAGGTCGTCGAGCGGGAGGCTCCAGTCGTTCCCGAAGTCGTCGATGGCCGTCGCCACCACGAGGAGCTCGTCGGAGGGTGGTCGGGGAATCGGCAGGTCGTAGGAGCCGAACGCCCGACTGCCGAGCTGCCCGACGGTCGACCCGGCCATCGTCACGAGCATCATGGGCCCGATGAAGCTCGACATGCCGGCCATGAGCGCCGACATGTCGAAGCTCATCCCCGGCGGCATCATCGAGCTCATCTCGTCGAGCTCGTCGGAGGAGATCTCGTCGAGCTGCGACGTCATCATCCGGCCGAGCGACGCCGCCAGCTTCTCGAAGAGCGGCCGGTAGGCATCGACGGTCGCGGCAGCCCACTGCGCCCGATTGACCGGCGACACCGTGAGACCGGCACCGGTGCGGGAAAGCGTGAGGCCGGTCACCTGGGCGACCTGCAGCTCCGCAACCCGGGCCAGCTGCTCGAACTGGATTCGCACGAGGGGATCGACGTTGGCCTCCGACCCACCCTCGGACGCGAGCGCCGCTGCCGCCTGCCGGGCGCGGTCCCAGTCGGGAGCCGCCCCGGGCCCTCCCAGTCCGCCGCCGAACAGTTGGAAGATCTGGTTGAGCCCCGCGCTCATGTCGCCGAACGGATTCGGTTCGGATTCGTCGTCGTTGCCCGGCAGATCGTTCACACGTGCATCGTAGGAGCGCTGGACGAGGCCGCGGCCGCGCGCTCGGCTCAGGGATCAGGGCAGCGTGGTGGTGGTGGCGACCGGATCGCCGATGCGGGCGACGACGTCGGCGTCGACGGACCGTTGCCGGTTGTCGCGGCGCACCACGACGTTCACCTCGGTGCCCGGCGACACGCCGAGAAGTGCTCCGAGCACGTCGTCGTTGGTGTGCACCATGCGACCGTCGACGGAGAGCAGCTCGTCGCCGACGGCCAGTTCGGCGCTGCGGGTGGCGGTGACCACGAGGCCGTCGGTCGGCGACTGGAGGAGGTCGGCGGCGAGCGTGCCGTGGCGCGCCGACCCGGTTGCCTCGATCTGGCGGCCGACGGCCATGGCGAGGTCCGCGGGGACGGCGTAGGCCATTTCGTCCTCGGGGTTGTCGTCGACGGGCACGACCAGCGCGGTCACGTCGCCTGTCGTGCTGTCGACGCCGACCTCGGCGGAGGTGGCCGGGCGAGGCGAGGTGAGGGTCAGGAGGCCGACGAAGGACGTGCCGGGTGTTCCGATCGTGGCGTTCGTGCTGGTGATCCGCGTCGCCGTTCCGCTGCGGAACCGGGCGCCGATGGCCCCGAGTCCGGGACGTACGAGGTCGACGGATTGGCCGAGCGACGGCGCTGCCACCGTCGCGCTCCGCACCAGCGCGGCGTCGGGCGTGGTGGTGGCGGTCGGGTGGAGGACGGTGAGGCCGGTCACGGGGTCGCTGCCGACGATCGTCGCCTCGCCCCAGGCGGAGTCGCCGACCTCGACCGAGACGGTGCCGGTCGGCGTGCCGGACG
>CALMLJ010000088.1 GCA_937868025.1 uncultured Acidimicrobiaceae bacterium | reverse complement strand
GCCGAGCTTCACCTTGCGCGGTCTCGACCAGATGACGTTGGCCGTCTCCTGAGACGCGTCCTCGTACTCGCGACGGTCGTGGTCGTCGCGAAGAACCTCTGGATCGCGATCGACCCGGGCTGGTTCGGCGGCGGCGTCGCCGAGCTCGTGGCGAGAAACGGGCTGCTCGCAGTCGTCGTCGCGATCGTGCTCGCCCGGACGACGGGGACGGGTGAGTCGGCCGTCCGTCTGATGGTCAGCATCGACGAAGCGTCGCCGCGAGCGAGCACGGTCCAGCGGTGGGCGTGGGCGGTCGGCCCAGCTGCAGCGGTCATCGTTGCGGCGCTGATCGCTTCGACGTGGAGGGCGGTCGAGTTCCCGTGGGTCCGGCTCGGTGGGATCGTCGTGGGGACGGCGCTGCTCGAGGAACTGATCTTTCGTGGTGGCCTGGCGTCGCTCTCGGAGCGGTCCGGATCGAGGATCACCCAGGCGTTGGTGCCCGGCGTTGCATTCGGCCTGTGGCACCTCGTCGATGCGGTCGACGATGCCCGGGAGCACGCCGACTGGTCTGTTTCCCACGGCATTGGGTTGGTCGCCCTGACGGTGGTCGCGATGACCGCCGTCAGCTGGTTCGTCTTCGAGCCGTTGCGTCGGCGTTGCGGCTCGATCGTCGGACCGTGGTTACTGCACGCTGCTGTGAACGGCGTGATGGTGGTGCTCGGAGCGTCCATGTGAGGCGCCGCTCGATCTGACCCCAGGGTCGTAACGGTGACGGCAGGTACGGTGTCGCCCATGGCGGGCCGTTCGATCCAGGCGAAGGTGGCGGAGCTCGCCGATTCGTTGCCGGACTCGCAGCGGCGGGTCGCGGCACTCGTGGTGTCGGATCCGCAGAGCGTCGCGTTCGGGACGCTGGCCTCGGTCGCGGAGCAGGCGGCGACGAGCACGCCGACGGTGATCCGGTTCGCTGCGCAACTCGGCTACGACGGGTTCACGGCGCTCCGCGATGCGGTGCGGTCCGAGGTGTCGGGTCAGTTGCGTTCCGCGGCCTCGCGGCTTCGTCGGTCGAGCGACGAACCACTGATCGAGGAGGCGCGGCGAGTCGAGCGCGAAAATGTCGAGCGCACGTTCGCCCAACTCGACCCGGACGATCTCGACCGAGCGGTCGAGCTGGTCTCGGACACGTCGCGCCGCGTGTGGGTCCTTGCGAACTCGCAGCTGGCCGGCCTGGGTGGGCGTCTCGCGGACGAGCTGCAGCTCTGTCGCGACCGCGTCGTGCGTCTGGACGGTTCGGAGTTCCGGATCGCGACGTCGCTGGGCAAGCTCCGGGCCGGCGACGTGCTCGTGTCGATCGACACCCAGCGGCACGAGGGCTGGTTCGTCCGGGTCCAGCGGCAGGCGGTGGGTCGTGGCGCCGTGCCGGTCGCCCTCACCGATCGGCTCCCGTGCTCGCTCGATCTCACCGGCGGTGTCGCCATGACGTTCGCGTGCGAGACGACGAGTCCGTTCGAGAGTCAGGTGGGGGTCCTCGCTCTCGGCAACCTGCTCGTCGCGGCCGTGGTCGATCGGCTCCGGTCCGATGTGACCGAGCGGGTGGATGTGCTCGAGCGCCTGTGGGTGGACGACGGCCTGTTCGACTGAACTGATCCGAACCAGCACCATCACCACTTGTACGATACGGTACGCATCGTGGATCAAACGATACGGGCGGGTTCAGGGGAACGGGTCGAACGCATCGAGCTGTTCGAGCTGCGTGTCCCACTCTCCGACCTGGCGCGGGGCGCGATGGCGGAGAGTCCCAACGGGCTCGGCATGGCCATCCCGAGCGAGGCGCCCTGGCTCGAGGCCGACTTCCTCTACTGCCGCCTGGTCGACGGCGACGGCAACGAGGGCTGGGGTGAGGCGTACGTGTGGTTGCCCGAGACGGGCGTGTCGCAACGCGAACTCGCGCTGTCGATCGAGCACCACCTGGGGGCCTACGTGCTGGGCGCCCGGCCCGCCGACACGCAGGCCCTTGCTGCCCGATTCGATCGCAACGTCGCGCGCAACGAGATCGCCAAGGGCCTCGTCGACCTTGCGTGCCACGACCTTGCTGCTCGGCAGGTCGGGCGGCCGGTCCACGACCTCATCGGCGGTGCCGCCGTCGATCGGATCCCGCTGTGTGGGCTCGTCCCGCTCGGGTCGCCCGACACGGTCGCGGCGCTCTGCGCCGGATATCAACGCGGTGGCTACGGCACGGTGCGCATCAAGCTCGGAACGGGGCCGACAGCTGATCGCGACGTGATCGCCGCGGTGCGTGAACGCTGTGGCGACGACCTGCGCGTCCGGGTCGACTACAACCAGGCGTACTCCGCGGCAGGAGCCGTCCGGGCGCTCCGACTGCTCGAGCCCTTCGGCATCGACGCTGCCGAGCAACCGTTGCCATTGGGTGACCTCCTCGGCATGGTCGAGGTCCAGCGACAGACGTCGATCCCGTTGTT
>CALMLJ010000087.1 GCA_937868025.1 uncultured Acidimicrobiaceae bacterium | reverse complement strand
GGTCCACGACCGGACGACCGGCACCGCTCAACCGATCGAGTCGATCATTCCGCCCGATGTCGGAGGGCCCGTCACCGGCTGACCGAGCTCACAGGTCATCAGTTCGCCGGGAGGCGTTGCGACAACAAGAGCGTCAAGCGTTCGATGGCCTCGTCGTCGAGCGGACCGTCGCGCAGGATCAGCTCAGCGAGCTTCTTGGGCCAAGTGACCCAGACCTCGTTGATCAGCAGCGGGCGGGCAAAGAAGACCGGCCACTCGGCGCCAACGAAGCTCAGTGCGGCATGAACGGGAGCCTGGGCATCAGCGACAACCGAACGCACTGCATCGATCTGCCAACCAAGGCCGTTGACCTTCTTCGTCCGATCGCTCCCTCCGACGTAGAGACGAATGTCCGACTTGAAGAGCCCGCCCTGGTCCCGCTTCTCGACCTTGCCCTTGAAGTTCTTCGCATCGATGACCCACACGCCAGACCGCGCCACGGCGATGTGATCGATGTTGCCCCGGGTTCCCGGCACCTTCCGGTCGTGGAGCAGCACGGCGTCGTCACCGAGGAACTTCTGCAGCAGCTCGGCGACGAGCTCTTCACCCCGTGCGCCCTTCGCCCAGGCCTTCGTTGACTGGGGGTCGTCCGACAACGCCTTCGCGATACGGCCGAGACGGCCCGTGCCCCACTTCTCCTCGATCCGTTGCTCGCGTTTGGCCTGTCGGCGCTCGTGTTCCTTCCGCGCCGACGCTCCCGGCGTGCCGAAATCGATCAGTGGAGCCGGCGCTTCGACCGTGGGAGCCGCTGGCGTCGGCAACTCGGCGTCGAGCACGGCGGGCCGAGCGTCGGGTGGCGGCCCCTCGACACAGGGGAGGCAGGTGACGGCCTTCGCTGCCGTGTCCCATTGCGCTCGCTCGCCCGCAGGGAGCTGCGCCGCGCAGATGGAGCAGGAGCCGTCCCGCCGCAGCGCCATCACCTTCACCGAATCGTGCGCCTCGAGCTTGGACCGATCAGAGGTCATGACGCTTCCGCTGGACCGACCAGATGGCGTGATCGAGATCCACCTGGGCCACTCCACGCTTCGCCGCGATGTCCTTCAGGAGCTGCGACGCGCCCGTCGAGTCGACCGACCCCAGGAGTGCGTCGTCTAGCGCAGAGTTCACGAACCCCACGACCATACGGTCGGCCTTGATCCCCTGGTGACCGGCAAGCATCAAGAAGTACTCCCACGTCACCGATCCGACTCCGGGCACGCGCTGGGGAGGCCCCTTGCGAAGGGCCTCGTCGGATGCCAGTGCCGCCGCCAGATCCACGCTCGTTCGAACCCGGTACTGCAAGAGGACCTCGGCTGCTCGACGAACTGTCTCGTCCTTGAGCACCTTCGTCCCCGGCGAGAGCTGACGACTGCCAAGAGCACCGGATTCGCGATCGATCAGCGTGGCCAGGGCCTTGAGATCGTCAAGGGGTTCTTCGCTCCGCTTCGACCGGAGCGAAGCAAGTACCGCATGCACTCCCGTCGCACGTCGATCCTCTGTGGCTGGCCTCCCGTACTTGGCATTGGCTGAAAAGATGGCATCGACGAGACACATTTCGATCTGCCCGGGCCAGCCTCCTGGCCACATTTCCCATGTTGCGACCTCGCCGAGACGTGAGTCGATTGCTGCGTTGATCGCGGACACCTGGTCGCCATGGGTTCGGGGCATGCGGTATCTCTAGCCGAAATTGGGTGTCAGCGGTCGGGCGTATCATCCCGGCGATGACCGGCCAACGAATCCTCGAGACCGTCGTCGAGATGCTGGAACGATGGGGCTGGGTGCAGCACGCCACAGCTGCGGCCGACGGCTTCGACATCGTAGGAGCATTCGAGGAATCGACTGGCTTGCCGCTTCGAAACAGCTCTGCCGACGAGGATGCCGTCATCTCGGCGTTCGCGCATCCGGCCTGCGACGCCGCGCTACGGACGCTTGCGCACCTCATCGGGCCCGACCCTTCCGACGGCCCGATTCCAGATGAACGTTGGGCCTGGGTCCACGTGATCACGCAGTTCAACGACCGACCCGATCAAACCTGGCCCGTTGTTCGGCGGATCCTCCACGAGGCTCGCGAGACCATCGCCCATGCTTGAACCGGCGTTGCGTCCCCGACTCTCCTCCAACATCCACCGCTACCGTCAGAAGGATGCCAAGCATCTTCGAACCC
>CALMLJ010000086.1 GCA_937868025.1 uncultured Acidimicrobiaceae bacterium | reverse complement strand
GGTCTCCCGCTTGGTCGCGACCCCGTCGAACACGCTCGTGTCGTCGGCCGTGTCGACGACGTGGAACACCGGTGATGTCGTGAACGACCGGTCGCCGGGCGGCGCCGTCAGGTATGCCTGCTTCGCGACATCGCCGGGCCGGAATCCGACCTGGTTGGCGTGCACCGCCGGGCTCCGTGACGAGCGGTCGTCGATCGTGAACGTCGACGTGCCCCCGAGGGGCGACGTGAGCTCGTACTCCGTGCCGATGGTCAGCGGCTCGGAGAGCGTCAGCGCGATGCGATGACGAACCGGGAACGACGTGTCCTGCCCGTCGTCCCCGCTGTGGCCCGTGTCGATCGGGCGGGTCGTTCGTTCGACGTCGGCGATGGTGGGCGCGGCGCCGGAGGTCGCGTCGAGCTCCCAGCCGGTGTCGAGATCCTCGGCGTCGACGTCGGGCCCGACCAGCTCGTCGCCTTCCTTCTCGAGGCCGCGCCGGATGCGTCCGACCTCCACGTCGACAGTGAGGGTCGTGGGGCTGCTCAGCCCGATCAGCGTGGGTGTCGGAGTGTCGCTCGTCGCTGCCTTCGCCGCGAGGTCGACATCGAGACCGGCGACCACGACCTCGGGGTCGGCGTCGTCCGCGCCCGAACGGAAGCGGGCGAAGACCTCCTGGTAGCCACCGTCGGTGTCGAGTCGCACCTCGTCCGATACCGGCTCCCAGTCGGTCGTGGTGAAGCTCGGGTCGACACCCACCTGCATCTCGGTCGCGTCGGCCGGAGCGGTTACGGCGACGGTCATCCGTGCCCCCGCCGGCGTCGACGCCACCGACAGGTCGAGCGCCGCCTCCCCGGTGAACTTCGGCGCGGCTTGGGGGGAGCGTTCGTTCCTCGGTGAGTTGGCGTCACCGGAGTTCCCGTCGTCCGACGAGCATGCCGAGAGCAGGGTCAACGTCGTGATGGCGACAGCAGTGAACGCCCGGCCGGGCACCGCCCGGCGGTTCGACGCAGTGGGGGCGGTGCGGTTTCGCATCATCTGTCCTGGGGGGTGGAGGCCTGGCGGACCGGCAGCGGCCCGACGTACGGAGGCGGCGGTTGAGGATCGGCCCACGAACCGGGGGACGGCTCGCTCGGTGGCGCATCCAGCGTGGCGTTGTGGCGCTGTTGGAAGTGGCGCAGGGCAACCCAGCCGGCGATCGTCAGGAACGCCTCGCCGACGATGGTGCCGATAACGGCGCCCTTCCACGGCTCCCCGGCGGGCATGAGGGGGATCATGGTGATGTACAGCATGAGGCTGACGAGCGCCCCGGCGGCATAGATCCCGAAGCGGACGCCGAGCTTGCCGAGTCCGAGCAGACCATTGGAAGGTGCGTTGCTCACCGCCGTCAGTGGGAGGAACGGGAGGAGCCACGGCACGATCGCCTCGGCCTTGGCGAAGTCGTCGCCGAGGATGACGCTGATGAGCGGGGTACAGACGAAGATGCCGACGCCGATCACGAGGCTGATCCCGAGTGCCAGGACCGAATACCGGAAGGCACGCCGGGTGTGCTCGTTGCGTTCGTTCTCGTTGTGGGGGAGGAACCGCTGGAACGCCGCACCTTCGAGCGCCCGCAGCGGCATCAAGCCCATCGCGACGACGCGGAACGCCGCGGCGTAGAGGCCGGCCTCGGCGTGGTAGCCGTAGCTGTTGAGCACGGTCTTGTCGCCGTCCTGCTGGAGCACACCGACCGCGATCGGCAGCGAGAACTGCGCGGTGAGCTTCGTGGTCGACGCGTCGGGCCGGCGCAAGACGAACGGGATGCCGTGGCGCGGGAGGATCGTCGTGATCAGCACCGCGAGGTACACGAGGAAGCCGATGCTGTAGCCGCCCGCCAGGTAGCCGATCGCGTGGCTGGCGGCGTCGCGCGCCTCCGCTGCGGTCGCCCCTGGGTCGACGCTGAGGCGGCCGGCGGTGAAGAGCGTGAGCACGGTCGTGACCCTGATGGCGAGGACCACCATGCGCAGCCGGGTCGCGACCGCGAACCCCTTCTCGGCCTGCACCATCGCGAAGAGCACCTGGTTCACGCCGTTGGCGACGAGTTCGGCGAACATCACCGCCGTCACCGTCACGACGAGCGTGCCACCGATCGTGGCCGCGCCGACGAGGGTCCCGATCGCCAGTCCGACGAGCCCGAGGGTGAGCGACATCAGCGTGACCTTGCGGGCGACGGTGGAGATGTCGTCGCCTTCGCGGAGGCGTCGCTGGAGGACGCAGAGGCAGATGCCCGACCACGTGAGGCCACCGATCGGACCGACGATGCCGTAGAGCCCGGCGTAGCGGCCGTACCCGGCGTCGCCGAGACTGCGCCCGAGGAGGGTGAACGTCGCCGTCATCACGATCAGCTGCGACACGTCGTGCAGCGCGCCCCAGGCCGTGTCGTTGGCGAGCCCGCCCTTCCGGAAGTGGCGTTTGATGCCCGTGTCCTCCGCCGGCGGTGCTCCGGGCTCGAGGAGCTCGTACTCCTGGAAGCCGGTCACGGGCGCGTCACCGGGTGATCGGGAAGAATGCGCATCGTGGTCGGCGTGACGTCTCGGGGGAAGGGCATGAGATCTCTTGGTGCGGGGCCGCGGGCGCGGCGTGCGAAGGTTCAGGGTAACGAGACGAGCCCGAGAGTGGAACCCGGAGTTGTCGAAAATGACTGAGATGTTGCGAGAGAGTGGGAACGGGCAGGTCACGCATGCATGACGATCGATCGATCATCGAAGGGCGCCTCCGCCGACTGGCGTTCGAGCGCCTCAATCCTGCCATCCACGGCGCCCGGGTCCCGCTCACCGTCACCGCCTGGGAGGTCCCCGGCGAGCCGGTGACCGCGGCAGTGGCCGCAGCACAGCAGTACGAACCGTTCGCGATCGGTTCGATGTTCGGTCGGCCGTGGGGCACCACCTGGTTCCGGATGTCGGGCACCGTGCCCGAGGACTGGGCCGGTCGCGCCGTCGACGCCGTCATCGACCTGGGGTTCGGGCACAGCCCGGGGTTCCAGAGCGAGGGCCTCCTCTGGGAGGTCGCCGACGATGGGTCGTGGGCGCCGGTGCGAGGCCTCCACCCCCTCAACCGCGACGTGTTCGTGAGTTCGGCGGCGACCGGTGGGGAAGCAGTGCAGTACGTGGTCGAGGCGGCCTCCAACCCCGCGATCGCGCACACGCGTCCCGATCCCAACAGCGACCTGCTGACGGCCGCGACCGGTCCGATCTACGGCCTGTCCCGGGCCGAGCTCGTGGTGGTCAACACCGACGTCGTTGCGCTCATCGAGGACATCCGCGCCCTCAACGGGCTCATGTTGGAGCTCCCGCTCGATCAGCCGCGACGCCACGAGATCCTTCGCGCCATCGAATCGATGATGGACCGACTTCTCCCCGACGACATCCCCGGCACCGCGGCAGCTGCTCGAGCCGAGTTGGCGGGGGTCCTTGCCCAGCCGGCGTCGGCGTCGGCACATCGGATCTCCGCGATCGGGCACGCCCACATCGACTCCGCCTGGCTCTGGCCGATCCGCGAGACCATCCGCAAGTGCGCCCGCACGTTCTCGAACGTGCTGGCCCTCATGGATCGCTACCCCGACTTCCGGTTCGGGTGCTCCCAGGCCGTCCAGTACGAGTGGATGCGTGAGCACTACCCCTCGGTGTTCGAGGGCATCAAGCGGCGCGTCGCCGACGGGCGGTGGGTCCCCATCGGCGGCATGTGGGTCGAGGCCGACACCAACCTCGCCGGCGGTGAAGCCCTGATCCGGCAGATCACCCACGGCCAGCGCTACTTCGAGGAGCAGTTCGGCGTCACGTGCACCGAGGTCTGGATCCCCGACGTGTTCGGCTACCCCGCGAGCCTTCCTCAGATCATGCAGGTCTGCGGGCTCGATCGGTTCCTCACCCAGAAGCTGTCCTGGAACAAGACGAACCGGTTCCCTCACCACAGCTTCTGGTGGGAGGGCATCGACGGATCCACGGTCTTCACCCACTTCCCGCCCGTCGAGACGTACAACGCCAACTTCCAGGGCAACGAGCTCGCGCACGCGGTGCGGACATTCACCGACAAGGGCCGCTCCACGCGGTCGCTCATGCCGTTCGGCCACGGCGACGGCGGTGGTGGTCCGACGGCCCAGATGATGGAGCAGTACCTGCGGGTCCGCGATCTCGAAGGCTCGCCCCGCGTCGAGATCGAGTCACCCGAGGCGTTCTTCGACGCGGCGATCGCCGAGTACCCCGACGCGCCCCGTTGGGTCGGTGAGCTCTACTTCGAGATGCACCGCGGCACGTTCACGTCGCAGGCGAAGACCAAGGCCGGCAACCGGCGGTGTGAGCTGCTCCTCCGCGAGGCCGAGATCTGGTGCGCCGCGGCGTACGGCGGCGGGTCCGCCTACCCCGCGGCCGACCTCGACCGGCTGTGGAAGACGGTGCTCCTGCACCAGTTCCACGACATCCTTCCCGGTTCCTCGATCGGCTGGGTGCACCGCGAGGCGGAGGTCGCCTACGCGCAGGTGACCGACGAGTTGATCTCGATCATCGACCGTGCTGCCGCGGCGCTGGCCGGCGATCGCACGTCGCTGGCCAATCCGGCCCCCCACCCCGTCGACGGGGTGGTCGTCGTCGACGCCCCCTCGCTGGTCGGCGACCCGGCCTGCCAGATCCTCGGCGACGGACGCGTCGCGGCGGTGGTGTCGTTGCCGGCGCTCGCCGTTACGATCGCCGACCCGCTCGACCTTGCTCACCCGCCGGTGCAGGTGTCGGCGACGACCCTCGACAACGGTCTGCTCCGCGTCACGCTCGACGAGCAGGGGCTCATCGTGTCGATCATCGATGTGGAGGAGGGTCGCGAGATCGTCGCTCCGGGCACCCGCGCGAACCTGCTCCAGCTCCACCAGGACCTGCCCAACGAGTACGACGCGTGGGACATCGAGGAGTTCTACCGGAAGCAGGTCGTCGACCTCGACGCCGTCGACACCGTCGAGGTACTCGACCGTGGTCCGCTGATCGGCCGGGTCCAGGTCACGCGGACGTTCCGTTCGTCGAGCGTGACGCAGGTCCTCGAGCTCCGCGCCGGATCCCGCCGACTCGACGTGGTCTGCGATGTCGACTGGCACGAGCACGAGCAGATGCTGAAGGTCGCGTTCCCCGTCGACGTCCACGCCGACGAGGTGACGCGCGAGATCCAGTTCGGCCATCTCCGCAGCCCGATCCACACCAACACGAGCTGGGACGCGGCGCGGTTCGAGGTGTGCGCCCACCGCTGGATCGACGTCGCCGAGCCGGGCTACGGCATCGCCCTCCTCAAC
>CALMLJ010000085.1 GCA_937868025.1 uncultured Acidimicrobiaceae bacterium | reverse complement strand
ACCACGTTGGCGTTGCGGATGCGGTCGAGCAGCTTGGTCTTGCCGTGGTCGACGTGACCCATGACGGTGATGACGGGAGCACGATGCGGGTAGTTGGCCGCCTCCTCCTCGTCGTCCTCGGGGATGTCGAGGACCTTCTGGAGCTCGACCTCCTGCTCCTCGCCCGGGTTGACGAGCGAGATCTCAGCGCCGATCTCCTCGGCGAAGAGCTCGATCATCTCGTCGCTCAGCGACTGGGTCGCCGTGACCATCTCACCGTTGGTGAGCAGGAAGCGGACGACGTCGGCTGCCGTGCGGTTGAGCTTGGCGCCGAGGGACTGCGGGGTCGAGTTGCGCTCGATGACAACGATGCCCTCGGGAACCGCCGCGTCCTGCGGCGTGTAGCTCGGCATGCCCATCGGCTGGAGCTCTTCGCGGTTGCGACGACGACGCCCCTTGCGACGCGGCGGACGTTGCTGCCCACCGCCGGGACGCCCACCACCGGGACGACCGCCGGGACCGCCACCAGGGCCGCCGCCGGGACCACCGGGGCCACCACCGAAGGGGCGACCGGGGCCACCACCGCCGGGGCCACCACCGGGACCGGACGGACGAGGACCACTGCGGTAGCCGCCGGGTGCGGCGCCGGGACCACCAGGGCGCGACGCGCCGGCACCACGGCCGGGCGGCATCATCGGGCCACGACCACCGGCGCCCGGGGGCGGCGGGATCGGCTTGCCGGTGCGCGACACGGGCGGGCCGGGGGGCGGCGGGATGGCCCGACCGCTCCGGGACATGGGGGGGCCGGGAGGCGGACCGCCGGGGGCGCCGGCGGGCGGCCGTGCACCCTCGGGAAGCGAGGGGCGAGCCGGCGGGGCACCCGTGGGCGGGGCCATGCGGGCGGCCGGCTGCTCGACACCCGGACGGGGCGGACGCGGCGGCTCGGCAGGCTTGTTGGAGATGACACGGCCACCCATGGGCGGACGTGGCGCCTCGACCTCGGGGGCGGGCGTGGGGGCAGACGCCGGTGCCGGAGCGTCCGAGGACGCCGGCGTCGGAGCGGGTGCCTCGGCGACGGGCGCCGCAGCCGGGGCGGCAGCTGGCGTCGCTGCCGGTGCTTCGGCGGCCTCGGCCACGGCGGGCGCCGGAGCCGGAGCCTCGGCGACGACCGGAGCGGGTGCCTCGGCGGACGCGGCCGGAGCCGCGTCGACGGCGGCCGGAGCCGCGTCGGACTCCGACGTGGCCGACGCCTTCTTGGCGGCGCCCTTCTTGACGGGCTTGGGCTCCTCGGGCTGCTGGTCCCGGGTCAGTCCTTCCCGTTCGGCCTTGCGACGGACGCGGTCGGCTTGCGCGTCGATGATGCTCGACGAGTGGCTCTTGACGCCGATGCCGAGCGCCTCACACAGGTCGAGGGTCTCCTTGTTGGTCATACCGAGCTCTCTTGCGAGCTCGTACACACGGAGTTTTGCTGCCAAGTTCTGGTCTCTGTTCTTTCATCGTCCGGTACGGCTGAGCGCCGAACCGGTGGTCGCCGGCCGATCCGCTGCGAGGCAGATCCGACTGACGGGACTTCATCTTTTCACGAACGGGCGTCAGGGGAAAACACGTACCCCTCGACGAACGCTGTCCGGAGCTCGTCGAGAGCGTCGGACGGGACTTCGGTCTTGAGCGCACGGGGCAGGGCACGGCGCTTGATGGCGGTTTCGAGGCAGGTGGTCGTTGGGCACAACCAGGCACCTCGACCTCCTGCGGTGCGGTCGGTGCTGAGCCGACCGTCCTGCACCGACACCCGGACCATCCCCCCTGGGGACTGGGCCGTGCGACAGGCGATGCAGGTTCGTACGGGTGTTATGCGGCCCCTCCTTCAGGGTCCTCGACAGCATCATCGCTGCCCTCGACGGCGGGTGCCTCGTCGGCGTCGGTGACGGCGTCATCCTCGGCGTCGTCGTCGGCAGCATCGTCCTCGGCAGCGCTGGCGAGCGCCTCCTCGACTGCGGCCTCCTCGATCTCGGCGGCGTCCTCGCCCAAGGCGTCGACGGTCTCGACCGTCGCGTCGGCGTCGGCGTCGGCGTCGGGAGTCGCTGGCGTGTCGGCGTCATCGGTCGAGTCGGCGTCGTCAGTACCGCCGTCACCGCTCTGCCACTGCTCGGCGGTGATGGCGGGGCCACCATCGGCGGGCTGCCACATCTGCTCACCGCTCTCGGGGTCGGTGATCCACTCGCCCTCGGCCCAGGCCTCGCCCGACTCCTCCTCGGCCAGCTGGGTCTCGCTCTTGATGTCGACCCGGAGGCCGACCAGGCGGTGCGCGAGGCGGGCGTTCTGGCCCTCCTTACCGATCGCCAGCGACAACTGGTAGTCGGGCACGATGACCTCGGCCGTGCCGGTCGACTCGTCGATCCGGACCTCGGTCACCTTTGCCGGCGCCAGCGCCTTCATCACGAACTCGGGCAGGTCCTCGGTGAAGGGGACGATGTCGATCTTCTCGCCGTTGAGCTCGTTGACCACCATGCGCACACGACCACCGCGGGCGCCCACGCAGGCACCGACGGGATCGACGTTGGAGTCGTTCGAGTACACGGCGATCTTCGTGCGCTGCCCGGGTTCACGGGCACATGCCTTGATCTCGACGATGCCGTCGGCGATCTCGGGAACTTCGAGCTCGAACAGCCGCTTGATCAGGCCGGGGTGGGTACGCGACACCACGATCTGGGGGCCCTTGGCCGTGCGGCGCACCTCGACGATGTACGCCTTGACCCGCTGGCCGGGCTGGGGACGGTCGTAGGGCACCTGCTCGGACTGCGGCATGAGCGCCTCGGCCTTGCCGAGGTCGAGCAGCGTGTAGCGGGCGTCGCTCTGCTGGATGATGCCCGTGACGATGTCACCCTCGCGGCCCGAGTACTCCTCGTACTTCAGCTCGCGTTCGGCCTCGCGGATGCCCTGACCAATGCGCTGCTTGGCAGCCTGGGCGCCGATGCGACCGAAGTCGCTCGGGGTCACGTCGAACTCTTCACCGATGGGCTCGAGGTCCTCGTCGAGCTCCTGGGACATCACCCGGAACTCACCGGTGTCGGGATTGATCACGACCCAGGCGTACGGGCGCGCACCGGGAAGCTTCTTGTACGCCGACTCCATGGCGTCGGCGAGGAGGGAGAAAAGGGTGTCGGCCGAGATGCCGCGCTCGGACGCCAGGGTATGCAGTGCGTCCATCATCTCTGGGTTCATGCGATCTCGCTCTCGTCGGTGGCGGCCACTGAGGCCGTGGTCGGATTGGTTGTTGGCATCTTCTTGGCACCGTTCTTGGGGCCGCCGGGCTTCTCCTGGCCGCCCCACACGAACACTGTGCGGGCGCGGTCCACGTCGTCGATACGGAGGCGAACCGGTGAGCCCGCGACCTCGACGGTGACGACGTCGTCGTCGACAGCGGTCACCGTGCCCTCGACACGACGTTCGCCCTCGACGTGGGGCTTGAGCTTCACGCGCGCCGTCTCACCGACCGCAGTGGCCCAGTGCGACGACGTGCGGAGATTGCGCTCGAGCCCGGGACTCGTGACCTCGAGCGTGTACTTGCCGGGGATCGGATCGTCGAGGTCGAGCTGGCGCGACACCTGGCGAGTGACCTCGGCGACGGTCTCCAGATCGATTCCGCCGGGCCGATCGACCGTGAGCTTGAGCGCGCCGCCCTCGAACTCGAGGTCGTAGATGGTCGCACCGAGCGACGACACGATCGGGTCGGCGATCGCATGGAGGACTTCGGTTCTGGCCATGTGCTCACCTACCTTCCGACGGATCGGGGACTGACGGGATACGTCCTGATCGAAGATTCCGTGAGGCGCGGCACTCATACGAAAGGCGTGGGCGCTCTTGTTGTCGAGCACTGCCCACGCCTTCGGAGGTACCACCGGTACACGAAACGCTACGGCGGAAAGTATAGATCAGTAACGCCGTACCGGGTGGATCGCTCGGCGCGGGCGCCCCGACGGTCAGGATGGTTGCAGCGGCTCGACCCCGAAGTCGTCGCCCAACGCGACGATGTTCAGCGCGAGCTCGTACAATCGGGCGCCGTTCGAGCACGACGGCGTGGCCCCGGCCAGCGGATCGCTCGACGTGTCGCCGGACCCCACCGCGTCGACGGCTGCTGCCAGCAGGGCCTGGTCGGCGGCCGCGTTCGGCGAGGCCAGGCAGGCCCGTTCGGTGCCCGTGGCCTCGGCGGCCCCGAGCCCTCGGTCGAGCGCGGTGGTCCGCCACGATGCGAGCCGTTCCGCCGGGGCGCATTGCGACTCCACGAGACGGGGATTGGCCGCCAGGGACGACAGACGCGCCGGCGCCTCGCGGAACTTCGCCTCGATGCAGGCCAGTTCGGCGGGGGTCGCTCCGTCCCGGGTCCGGTGGAACAGGCGCACCGGCAGGTCGTCGGCCAGCGCCGCGTCGTCGAGCGCCTGGCCGTCGACCGCCGCCAGCGCGGCGAGACGGTCGGCGGGGGCACAGTCGCCTGCGAGCGCCGTCAGGATCGTCAGTTCGAGCTCGGTGCTCGTTCGCAAGGTCGCCGGGATCGCGACCATCGCCCCCGTCTCGGCGGCCAGCACCATCGCGTCGGTGAGCGCCGGGCCGGGCGTCGACTCGAAGTCGCCCTCCGCCCCCGATGCCGCGATGCAGGCGCCCTGCTCGACGGTCAGGCCGACCTGGGCGTAGATCTCGGCGTCGGACACCGGGGTGCCCTCGATCGTCGTCGTCGTGGTCAGCGGCACGATGCTGGGCGGCACCGTGGTGAGCCCTGACGACGTGTCCGCCGGTGGTGACGACTCCTCGTCGGACGAACACCCGGCCACCACAACGGCAGCGACCAGGAGCGCAGCGAGGGCCCGCCCCCTCATCATCGTCGGCGGATGAGCTCGATGCGTGCGCCGGCGTCGTTGGCGTCGTCGCCCTGCTCGGCCAGGAGCTCGGCACGGTCGCGTTCGGCCGCCTCCTTCGCTGCGGTGAGGTCGCCACGTTCGAGGGCCCGCTCGATGCCGTGCTCCATGATGAACTCGGCCCACTCGATGAGCGTGTCGACCATCTCGTCCTCGGGCACCACGGCCACGTTGGTGCCGCGCACGAACAGGTGCCCGCGTTTGTTGCCGGCGGCAATACCGATGTCGGCGTCGCGGGCCTCGCCCGGCCCGTTGACGACGCAGCCCATGACGGCGACCTGCAGCGGGATCTCACGGTCGCCGAACGCCGCCTGGGCCTGCTCGGCGACGGCGATGACGTCGATCTCGGCGCGGCCGCAGCTGGGGCAGGCGATCAGGTCGATGTTCTTGCGCTCGCGCAGCCCCAGGGCCTCGAGCAGCTGACGCCCGGCACGGGCTTCCTCGACCGGGTCGGCCGTGAGCGAATATCGAATGGTGTCGCCGATGCCCTCGGCGAGCAGCGTCGCGATGCCGGCCGTTGCCTTGAGCAGGCCCGCCGAGCCGGGCCCGGCCTCGGTGACGCCCAGATGCAGCGGCGCCTGGGTGGCGTCGGCCAGCTGGCGGTACGCCTCGATCATCAGCGGGACGTTCGAGGCCTTCACCGAGATCTTCACGTTGTCGAACCCGACCTCGTCGAAGTAGGCGAGCTCCTGCATCGCGGATTCGACCATCGCCTCGGGCGTGACCTTGCCGCCGTACTTCTCGTACAGCTCGGGGTCGAGCGACCCGCCGTTGACCCCGATGCGGATCGGGACGCCACGGTCACGGCACTCCGAGGCGACCAGCTTGATGTGCTCGGGTTTGCGGATGTTGCCGGGGTTGAGACGGAGGCACGCGACGCCGGCCTCGAGCGCGGCGAGGGCCATCTTGTACTGATGGTGGATGTCGGCGACGATCGGCACCGGGCTGCGCGGCACGATCTGAGCGAGCCCCTCGGCCGCGGCCAGGTCGTTGCAGGTACACCGCACGATGTCGCAGCCGGCGGCCGCGAGCGCGTAGATCTGCTGCAGCGTGCCCTCGACATCGGCCGTCTTGGTGGTCGTCATCGACTGCACCGAGACGGGGGCTCCCCCGCCGACGGCAACCGTGCCCACCATCACCTGGCGGGTCTCGCGACGGGGAAAGGTCAGTGCTCCGGCATCCATCAGGTCCCTGTCTACAGCCGAATCGGGTCGGCCAGGTCCAAGTACATCGCCATGAGACCGACGATCACCATGAACGACACGACGGCCATCGCCACCGGCATGACCTTGTTGTAATCGGCGAAGTACCGGCGACCGTCCCGTCGCAGCAGCTCGCGAATCTTCTCGTACGTGCCGACCGCAACGTGCCCACCGTCGAACGGCGGGAGCGGAATCAGATTGAGCAGGCCGATGGCCATGTTCAGGAAGGCGAAGAACGCCAGCAGGTTCGCCCACCCGCCATCGGTGAGCTCCTCACCGAGCACGACGGCACCGACAATGGACACGATGCGGTTGCTGTTGCGCTCGACGTTCTGGGTCGCGGCGTCGGAGTTGCGCTGTGGGAGGCCGGTGTCGGCCGTCTCGCCGGGAACCGTCGTGAAGGTGCGCTTGGCGAAGTCGACCAGGCTGGACGGGTTGAAGAACTTGGCCATGCCGACGACCGACAGCTTCGTGGTCTCACCGAACCACTTGAAGGTCTCGGGGACCGCCTCGAGCACACCCATCTTGTCGGGGATGCGCTCCTGGCCCACCCCGAAGAACCCGTTGGTCTTGTCGAGACCAACGGCGGTGCCGAGGTCGACCTTCACGTCGACGGGGCGACTGGCACCCTCGTGGACCACGCCGAGCACCATGTTGCCCGTGGTGGCGACGGCCGGAGCCGACAGGAGCGAACGGAGCTGGTCGAGCGACGTCACCTCGGTGCCGTCGACCGACGTGAGCACGTCGCCGTCGCGAAGGCCGTCGAGACCGTTGACCTGGGCCAGCGAGAGGGAGAACCCACCGTCGGCGTTCCCGTAGATCTGGAACTCCTCGCCGATCGTGCCGAACACCGAGAACCTCGGGGTGATCGAGGCCGTCAGCTCGACCTCCTTGCCGTCGCGCTCGACCACGACCGGGATGGTCTCGCCGACGTGCTTCTTGGCCTGGACGGCCATCGCATCGTGGGTGGCGACCTTCACGCCGTCGACCGCCACGACCTTGTCACCGTCACGGATCCCGGCCAACGCGGCGGCGCTGTCGGGCGCGATCGTGTCGACCGCCCACTGGGTATCAGACATCTTGCCGACGAAGACGAACGAGGCACCGATCAGCAGCAGCGCCAGGATGAAGTGCATGGTCGATCCGGCGACGGCGACACCCATGCGGGCCCAGTAGCCCTTCTGGCGGTACGTCTGGGACTCGTCCTCCGCCGGCACCTCCTCGATGTTCGCCATCCCGATGATCTTCACGTAGGCGCCGGCGGGGATGGCCTTGATGCCGTACTCGACGTCACCACGGCGGAACGAGAAGATCCGCGGCCCGAACCCGATCATGAACTCGGTGACCTTCATGCCGGCCCGACGAGCCATCACGTAGTGGCCGAGTTCGTGGAGGAAGATCATGACCAGGACGGCCAGGACGACGAACATGATCGGCAGGCCCCGCCACAGGGCGAGCGCCCCGAACACCCCGAAGAAGATCGCCAGACGGGCAGGACGGACGTACGGCGTGCCGATCTCGGCGCGCTCGCCCGGCTCGCCCGAGCGTCCGTAGCCGTCGAGATCGACCGCGACGTCGTCGATCGGCTCTGCCACTGCGCTCATCGAGCCTCCTCGTACATGCTCACCAGATCGGCGGCGACGACCCGAGCATGAGCATCGGCGGCCAGGACCGCCTCGATCGTGTCGGCGGCCGTGCCATCCCACCGCTCCAGCGCGTCGGCGTTCACGTCTGCGATGTCGACCCACCGGATGCGTCCGGCGAGGAAGGCCTCGACGGCGATCTCGTTGGCCGCCGAGAACCAGGCCGGCGCCGTCTGACCGAGCCGTCCGGCGGTGTACGCCAGCCCGAGGCACGGAAACGCGTCGTGGTCGGGCGGTTCGAACTGGAGATCGAACGGCTGGGAGAAGTCCATGGCGCCGAAGGCCGTGTCGAACCGATCGGGCCACCCCAGGGCGTAGCCGATCGGCAGGCGCATGTCGGGCAGCGAGAGCTGGGCGATCGTCGCGCCGTCGGTGAAGCTGGCCATCGAGTGCACGATCGACGTGGGGTGCACCACGACCCCGATGTCGTCGTACCCGACGCCGAACAGCTCGTGGGCCTCGATGACCTCGAGGCCCTTGTTGACGAGCGTCGACGAATCGACCGTGATCTTGGGGCCCATCGCCCACGTCGGGTGCGCCAGCGCCTGCTCGACGGTGACCGACTCCAGATCAGCGCGGGTGCGACCGCGGAACGGACCGCCGGACGCGGTGAGCACGACCGAACGGAGGCGACGACCGCCGGGACCGTCGGCGCCGGAGCGGAGGCACTGGTGGACGGCGCAGTGCTCGGAGTCGACCGGAATCAGCTCGGCACCCGGCGTGGCCCGCAACGGCTGCACGATCGGGCCGGCGGCGATGAGCGACTCCTTGTTGGCGAGGGCGAGCCGGTGACCGGCCGCGAGCGTCGCCATCGTCACACCGAGACCGGCGAACCCGACGACGCCGTTGACGACCACGTCCGCCGACGCACACACGTCGGCGAGGGCGTCGGGGCCGGCTTCGAGGTGGACACCACTCGGGAGGAGCTCCTTGAGCTCGGCGGCCCGGGACGAGTCGGCAATCGCGACCGTGCGGGGATGCACGGCCCGCGCCTGGGCGGCGAGCAGTTCGAGATTGCCGCCGTTGGCGCCGAGCGAGTCGACGTCGAACCGGCCCGGAGCGGTGTCGAGCACCTCGAGGGTCTGGGTGCCGATGGACCCCGTGGAGCCCATGATCGCGAGTG
>CALMLJ010000084.1 GCA_937868025.1 uncultured Acidimicrobiaceae bacterium | reverse complement strand
GTTCAACGCCGCGTTCGAGCGGGCGTGGAACAGCGCCGATCTCGCCGAGGGCCGCCTGGCGTTCGCCGAGCGACGCAGCCCGGTGTTCAAGGGCGTCTGAGCCCGACGGACCGAGTGCGCCTGTCGGAGGGCCGAGGCTCGCTGAACAGAGTTCAAGGATTGTCGCAGGCCGGTCGACACTCATGCAGACGGTGGCCGCTGGGGACGCCGTCGACCGCAGGAGTTGACACGCATGGCTTCGGCCCGATTCTTGAAGCGATCCTTCGCCACCCTGCTCACCGTCCTGGTGGCGGGATGCTCAGCGCCGTCGTCGCTGGGCAACCCACCTCGCATGCCGGTGGCCAAGCCGGTGGGTGCACCCACGACGTCCTCGACCGCGCCGGCGACTCCGTCGTCACCCACGTCGCCTTCGACCACCGCCGCGAACCCGACCCAGGCGAACTGCGCCGGCAGCTACGAGCGGTTCTTCGCCTGCGATGCGTCGTGGAACCGCCCGGCCAGCCACTTCGGCGACGCGACGGGCCGCCTCGCGTCCTACGGCACGCGGTTCTGGAAGTACGGCGGCGACTTCGTCGGGGGCAACTGGAAGCCGGGCGACATCAACATGCACTTCCGGGACTATTCGGTCCCGATCTACGACCTCCGTACCGCGATCAACGGCCGGTACCGCGCCTACCAGGCGATCGAGTACCAGAAGATCTCGATGTTCTCCCCGGGCACGCGCAACGTGACCATCGGCCAGATCATCCCGTACAACCCGGCGTGGATCCCCGGTACCGGCACCGATCGGCTGATGATCGCCGTGAACCCCGATACCGGTGAGACCTGGGAGTTCGGCGGTGTGAACCTGCCCCTCGGAGCGTTCGGCGTCAACCAGTGCTCAGGGTTCCTCGGGCCCAACGCCCTGGCGCCGGTGCCGTTCGATCCGGGCAACCCCACCCACATTTGCTTCTACGGGATGGCGCACTATTACAACCTCTATGCCGCCACAGACGGGACGACGATCGCCGGGCGGGGGATGGGCATCAACAAGATGGCGCTCCTGACCCGCGCCAGTGAGGTCGCCCGTGCCGTCGCCAACGACACGTCGATCGGGCACGCGCTCGAGATGACGTTGCCGGCGACGATGCCGGGCGAGCCGATTTGTCCGGTCAACGACGGTCGGTTCACCGATCCCGGCGCCGGCGTCAGCTGCGGCACGTTCGTGTCGCCCGCCACGTTCGTCGAACGCGCCCAGGGCACACGGGACTGGTGTGGGCCGGGGCAACGGTCGATCCACGACCCGGCCCTCCCGTCGACCTGGTTGCGAACGGTGCCCGAGGGCTTGAGGATCCGTCTGGAGATGACCGACGCCGACATCGTGGCGTGGCTCGACGATCGTGCCCGGACCAACCCGGCGTACGGCCGGGGGCAGCCCCTGCGGGCGACGGCACAGGCGTTCGCCCGTACGTTCGTCGAGTACGGGGCGATCGTCGCGGAAACGGGATGCGCCGGGATCGGCATCGAGACCGAGGGTTTGCAGGGGCCGGCGAAGTCGACCTGGGCCGAGCTCGGCATCGTCGACCCGAGCGGGACGAATCCCTATCCCGCTGGTGATCTCCTCTACGGGCTGATCACCGAGGCTCGCATCCGGGTGGTGCAGCCGCCCGAGCCGCGCTGAGCGGGCGCGGGCGGCTCAGCGCTCGACCGCGGCGAGGATCGCGGGCTGGACGCAGGTGCCGATCGCTTCGTACGCGGCGTCGTTGGGATGCACGAGGTCGATCGTCCCGAAGGCGTCGATGAAGTTCCAGTACCGGGGCGCCAGGACGTCGCTGGCCGGCGTGGTCTCGAGCACCGGGGAGCAATCGACGACCGCTCCGTGGAGGTTGCCCGGGGTTGCCATCCACGCGTTGATCGTCTGACGGGCGACCTGGTGGACGGTGTACCAGTCGGCCGCGTTCGAGACCGGCGTGATCTCGAGGAAGACCGCTTCGACACCGCGGGCATGCAGCGCCTCGTCGAGTTCGCCGATCGACTCGATCACGGCCTCCGCCGATCGGCCGTAGCTGAGGTCGACGTGACCCCCGGAGATGACGACGGCCCCGACGTCGTTGCCGCAGTCGTCGAGGTCGTCGAGGATCCGACTCCCGATGGTCCCGTAGTCGGGATCCGGCGTGAGGTTGCCGGTGTACGCGGAGCCGCCGCGGGCGGTGTTGTACGGGGTGAGCTCGGGAGGCAGTGGTACCCAGCGCGGCCATTGGGTCACGAGGCTGTCGCCGCCGTAGATCACGATGCCGTCGTCGAAGGGGCACCGCGGCCTCGTCGAGGTCACCGATGGTGGACCGACCGGTTGTGGTTCACACGCCCCGGTCAGCATCACCATGGCGATCACCAACATCGTCGCCGCCGCTCGTCCTGCCGCAACCCGCATGTCCGCCCCCCAGAAGCTTCGTGATGTTGGTCAGAACAGTATCTGGATCGCGAAGAAGTTTCGAATGTAGTGGCTCGGGCCCGTTCGCGTGTGCGGGCGCGCTGCACCGGCCAGGATCGCGGTACTCGGTTCTCCGGGAGTGAGATCGGGTTCGCGGCCTACTGGCCGGAGCCGCGGACGGTGCCCTTGGTCTTGCCGCCGGTCACCCGGTAGACGGCGCACAGGATCGTGCGGT
>CALMLJ010000083.1 GCA_937868025.1 uncultured Acidimicrobiaceae bacterium | reverse complement strand
CGAGGAGATCCTCGACCGGGTGGCGTCACTCGCCAAGAACTGACCCACACACGTTCTGCCCTGCAGTTCGATCGGTTTACCGATTGAGCTGCAGGGCAGAACGGGCAGGAGCGGCTGCCCGGTCGACGGGCTGTCGACGGGCTAGAGCCAGCCCTTGACCTTCTCGATGAGGGCAGGCTGATCGGCGTCGAACGGCGTCACGTTGAGGACGGTGACACCGGCCTCCTGGTACGCCGCGATGCGCTCCTTCACGTAGCCCTCGGGGCCGACCAGGTTGGTGTGCTCGAGCAGCTCGGTGGGGATGGCCGCTGCGGCCTCCTCCTTCTTGCCGGCGAGGTACAGCTCCTGGATCTGCTTGGCCTCCTCCTCGTACCCGTACCGGGTGATGAGGGCGTTGTAGAAGTTCTGACCGACCGCGCCCATGCCGCCGACGTACAGCGCCATGAGGGGACGGGCCATGTCGAGCACGCCCTTCACATCGTCGCCCACGGCGAGGAGACCACCGGCGACGACGTCCATGGGCCCGAGCTCAGGTGAACGCTTGGCGTAGCCCTTGTCGAGCGACGGCCCGAACGCATCCTTCGCCTTCTCCGGGTAGTAGAAGATCGGCAACCAGCCGTTGGCCAGCTCGGCGGTCAGCTCGAGGTTCTTGGGGCCGAGCGACGCGATGTGGATCGGGATGTCGGACCGCTTCGGATGGTTGATGATCTTGAGCGGCTTGCCCAGGCCCGTGCCCTGCTCGGGCGGGAGCGGCAACTGGTAGTACTTGCCGTCGTAGGTGAGCTTCTCTTCACGGGCCCAGACCTTGCGGCAGATCTCGATGATCTCCCGCGTACGGCCGAGCGGGGCGTCGTACTTCACACCATGGAAGCCCTCGATCACCTGGGGGCCGGACGCGCCGAGGCCCATGATGCAGCGACCGTCGGACACATGGTCGAGGCCCGCAGCGGTCATCGCGAGGAGCGTGGGGGTCCGGGTGTAGATCGGCAGGATGCCGGCAGCGATCTGCACCGTCTCGGTGCGGGCGGCCAGGAAGCCCATCGCGGACACGGCATCGAAGCTGTACGCCTCGGCGACGTAGACGATGTCGAGCCCGGCCTTCTCGAGCGCCACGGTCTGCTGGACCGACTGCTCGAACCCTCCGGCGTATGGCATCTGCATTGAAATGCGCATGACTAGTTGTTCTCCCCCTCGATGACCGTGCCGTGCTTGTCGATGCGCTGCAGCGTGCCACGGTTGAGCGACCCGACGTCGGTCCCGTTGGGGCCGCCGATCTCGAAGAGCACCCGGAACCGCTGCCAGTCGCGGCCGTCCTGGTGGTCCCACCCGCTGGTCAGGATGACCTTGCCGGGGGTACCGGCGGGCACGCGGGGCAGGTCGACCTTGCTGATCACCCGATCGTGGAGGAGCAGCTCGTTACCGGTTCGTTTCGCCATGGGCGCTTACCTTACCGATCGGCCGCGCCTGGCAGGGAAGTCGTGACGACCGTTCCGACGACAACGTCACGTCGCGGGGGCGAGGCTCCCCCATCGACGCCGCACTCGCCACGTCGATGAGCGACTCGTCGAGGCCGAAGCGACGACACAGGATGCGGCCGACGTCGACACGGCTGAGCCGTTCGGGGCCCACGAGGTGCCAGACGCCGGCGCGCTCGTCCGCCTGCAGTCCGACGATCTCCCAGATCTGCGCCGCGATATCGTCGACCATGATCGGGGCGCGGAACTCGTCGTCGAACAACGTGACCCGCTCCCCCGCTCGCAGCTGGTCGATCACCCACGCCGACGTGCTGTCGGTGCCGTCGGGGGCGAGGATCAACGACGTGCGGACGATCGCCGCGTCGGGACACGCCTCCCGCACCGCCGCCTCGGCGAGCGCCTTCGCCCGGCCATAGGCATGGATCGGCGACGGTTCCGCCGACTCGGCGTACGGCGCGTGATCACCGTCGAACAACGCGTCGGTCGACACGTGGACCAACGCGATGTCGAGCGCAGCGCATGCTGCGGCGACCTCGGTCGTGGAGTCGACGGTGAGGCGCTGGTCGGTCTTCGAGTACGCCGTGTGGATCACGACGTCGGGCCGGCGGCGCTCCACGAGGTCGAACGCCGCCAAGGGCTGGGCCAGGTCGATGCGATGCGCCTTCAACCCGGCAGATGCCGGCCGCTCACGGATCGTGACCTCGGTCGACCAGCCGGCCGGTGTGCACCGAGCCAGTTCCGATCCGAGGAGTCCGGCACCGCCGGTGATCAACGCTCTCATCGACGGCTCAGCGTCGGCTCTCGGTCCACGGCCGACCCTCGTGGGGATCGATGTCGTGTGGGAGCCCCAGCACCCGCTCGGCGAGGATGTTCCGCTGCACCTGCGTCGTGCCGCCACCGATCGTCAGCGCTCGGGCGAACAGGTAGCCGAAGTGCCACATGTCGACCGGCGCGCCCATCGGGCCCTCGCCGGTCAGCATGGCGCCGGTCCCGACCAGATCCTTCGCGAGCCCCATGATCTTCTGGCCGTGCTCGTCGGCGAGCAGCTTGCGGATCGACGCCTCGGGGCCCGGGGCCTCGCCCTTGATGGCTGCGCTCACGGTGCGAAGCCGGATGAGCCGCAGGATCTCCGCCTCGATGTAGAGCGACGCCAACTCCTGACGACGCACGGGATCGGTGACACCGCCGCGCTCACGGACGATGTCGAACAACGCGTACGCGTCGGGGCCCATGCCCCACAACGCGCCGCCGCCCGACAGCGAGACGC
>CALMLJ010000082.1 GCA_937868025.1 uncultured Acidimicrobiaceae bacterium | reverse complement strand
TCCGCCACGAGCGGCAGTCGGGGACCGCCCAGCGGATCGCCGAGTTCCTCGAAGCCCACCCGGCCGTGGCATCGGTGTCGTTCCCGGGATTGGCGTCCCACCCCCAGTACGAGCTCGCCCGCCGCCAGCTCTCGGCGCCCGGCGGGCTCATCACGTTCGACATCGTCGGTGGGTCGGTCGCCGGCCGCGTCTTCGTCGAGTCCACCACCATCGCCCAGATGGCGACCTCGCTCGGCGGGCCCGAGACCCTCGTGACCCACCCGAGCACCACCACCCACGTGGGCCTCCTCCCCGAGGAGCTCGTCGACGCCGGCATCACCGAGGGCACCGTGCGTATGTCGGTCGGCCTCGAGCACCCCGACGACCTGATCGCCGACATCGGCGCAGCGCTCGACGCTGCGGCCGCGGCCTCGTCGAGTGCCTGAACTGATCGAGGTCGAGCTGTACCGCCAGGCGCTGGACGCCACGGTCGGCCGGCGCATCAGCGCAGTTCTCACCCCCGATCCCACCTACGCCCGCAACAATCTCGGCGGTGACGAGGTCCGTGCCGCCCTCGTCGGCACGACCATCGAGTCGACCGCCAGAATCGGCAAGCTCGCCGTCGCGGCGCTCGATTCCGGGCACCACCTCGGTCTGCGCTTCGGGATGACCGGGCGCCTGGTGGTCGACGACGTCGCGGTGATCGACGAGCTCGAGTACTCGTCGGGTCGAGATGATCCCGCGTGGGACCGGTTCGTGCTGCGGTTCGCCGACGGTGGGGTGGCCCGCATCAACGACCCTCGCCGCTTCGGCAGCGTCGAGCTCGACCCCGACCTCAGCCGGCTCGGGCCCGACGCGACCCTGATCAGCGCGGCGGCACTGGCCGCGGCGCTGCAGTCCGACCGATCGGTGAAGGCGGTGTTGCTCGATCAGTCGCGGATTGCGGGCCTCGGCAATCTGCTGGTGGACGAGTCGCTCTGGCGCGCCGGGATCGACCCGGCGCGGTCGGCGCGGTCGCTCGACGACGAGGCGGTGAAGCACCTGCGCCGGGTGATCCGGCGCACGGTGGCCCAGCTGACGCGTCGCGGCGGCTCACATCGCGGCGACCTGCAGGACGAGCGGCACCAGGGCGGAATCTGCCCTGCCGACGGCGCATCACTCACCCGCCGGACGGTGGCGGGACGCACCACGATCTCGTGTCCGGCGCACCAGCGATGACCCACCGGGCCCGGGCCGGTGCGGACCGGGGGAGATGACACGGTCGGGTACACGGCGGTTTGTAGTATCTCCCGGCACGACGTACGTGGCGCACGGCGATTTGGAGCGGTTCTGGTGAGACGAGGTCTTCTCCTCCTGGCGACAGGAGTGATGGTCGGTTGCTGGCTGCTTGCGCCGGCGTCGCCGGCGTCGTCGGAGTCGGCATCGCCCGCCGTGGCCGTCCAGCGGACGTCGACCACGCTGCCCGTCGCCACGACGGCCCCCGAGACGACGCCGACGACGGCCGAGACCGTCGACACCGTGGCCGACACCCCGTCGACGGCGGCCGCCCCGACCACCGTGGCTGCCGACTCCGACGCGACGACCCGCGACGACCCGGCGGCGACACGCTTGCGTCGCATCACGTATGCCCTCGTCGGCCTCGGTGGACTGGTCCTCGTCCTCAACCTCGTGTTCTGGAAGGTCACCCGACCAGCGCTCCTCCTGCCCGCCCGCGACGAGACGACCGGGAAGCGCTCGCGCCGCGAGGCCCCCGACGCTCCAGTCGAGGCCGCAGCAGCGTCTGGTGCTGCCCTCGCCGGTGCCGTCCCGGCTGCGGTGGGCGGCGCCCCGGCGAAGATCCCCGCGTCGGCGTTCCTCGCGAGCGCCCCCGGGTCCGCTGCGCCGGCACTGCCACTGGCGCTCGCCGGCCAGATGGCTCCGACGGTGGGGCGTGGCGTTCCCGAGTCACCCGGAGCCGCCGAGCCCGCGCTCGGGGCCGTGCCGGGCGAGGAACCGCCGCCACAGGGCGACCCAGCGATCGACGCTCCGGCTCCGCTCGCGGACATCCCGCTCGGTGCGCCCAAGCCCCTGGTCGGTGCCGATTCGGCGTGGATCATCGAACCCGAGACCGGGTCGGGCCTGATCCCCGACACGCCGACCGCGGTCGACTTCCCCGACGCGGGCACCGTTGCTCCCGTCGCCGAGGTCTCCGCTGAACCCATCGACGTGTCGAGCACCGAGGTGCGGGCCGATCATCGCGACCCCGGCACCGCTGCCGGCTCCTCAGCCGACCCAGCGGCCGCCGACCTTCGAGCCGAGCCCGAGCCGAGCTATCCCGCCGCGACGCAGGCACTCATCTCGGCCCTGTCGGCCATCCCCGACAAGGAGCCGACCATCGTCCGGTTCGATGATCCGCCGGTCGAGCGGGTGGCCCGTCGACGGCCGGCCCCGGCTGCGCCGGTCGAGCGAGCTGAGCGGGCCGCCGCACCGAAGGGCGCCCCGGGCTTCGATCGCATCGCCAAGGAGACCACGGCGACCCACGCCGCGCTGCCCGAACGGCAGGTCGACGACATGGCGCTGATGGCGTCCGCCCTGAGCTCACTCCCGCCCCGCCGTCCCCCTGAGGTCGAGGATCCCGGGCTGCCGCCGGTGGGCGAGTTCTACGACCAGGATCTCGATCCGGGCGATCCGCCGGGCCGCGACTGAGTCGGGCCGAACCGGCGCCGTCGCCGCGCCCCGTAAGGTAGGGGCCATGGCCGACGGACTCGACATCGACGCAATGCTGGCCCGCTTCAAGCTCCGCGCTGACGCGGTGAGGGGCCGGCAGGTCCCGCCCGTGGAGGGCGAGGCCCGCAAGGCGTTCATCGAGCAATCGCGTCTCGACTTCCAGGACTTCGCGATCATCGCCGACGCCCAGGCCGAGCTAGAGGACGGGGTCCTCGTACTCCGCGTCGACCTGCGCCCCAAGGGATGACCAACGGGGTTGACCGGGTCGCCGCCGCCATCGCGGCGATCGACGCGGCCAACGCGGAGGACCCCAACCTCATCGACGATCGCGGCACCCCGCGGCCGAAGGAGCTGGTTCACGCCGAGCGGATGACGTCGTGGCTCGAGCGGCTCGCTCCCGATGCCGACGATGCCCAGCGGCTCGCGGCGCGGGCCCACCACTTCCGTCGGTGGACGTCGCCGCGCTCGGACTATCCCGAGGGTCGTGCGGGCTACCTGCGCTGGCGTCGGGATGCTCGGGCCCGGCACGCGTCGGAGGTCGATGCTCTCCTCGCTGGGTGCGGGATCGACGCCGAGATCCGGGCCGACACGGCCCGCATCATCTCGAAGGACGGGCTCGGGCGCGACGGTCGAGTGCAGACGCACGAGGATGCACTGTGCCTCGTCTTCTTCGAGCTGCAGGGTCTGTCCACCGCAGCGCTGCTGGGCGATCGCACGGGGCCGGTCGTCGCCAAGACGCTCGCCAAGATGAGCCCCGACGGACTCCGGTGGTTGGCCGAGGCCGACGTCGCCCCCGCCGTACGCGACGTGATCGCCGCCGTTAGCCCGCCGGAGTGAGCCGCAGCGTCACGTTGATGGGGGCGTCACCGCTGTCCTCGTCCAGCAGGGAGTAGTCCGGGGTCAACGACACCGTGCACACCTCGGTCTCGGTCGGGTCGAGGCGGGTCACCGACGGCGTACCAGCGATCACGTCGATCGTGCGTCCGTATCCGTAGTCGTACCGATCCTTGTACTCGTCGGCGTTCTGCTCATCCTCGAACTGGCCGCTGTCGCAGCTGAGCACGGCGGTGACGCCCGCCGTGGCGTCGATGGTGAGGTCGACCGGGCGGCCCTCGACGACTGCGAGCGGCTCGCCCGTATCGAAGTAGTCGTCGAGGCCGACGGTCAACGTGGCCGGGTCGGGGCCGGCGAACCCGCCCGACGCCGGGGCGAACGAGATCGTGTAGCGATCGTCGCCCTCGTCGGTGAACTCCGTTTCGGTGTCGTACGTGATCGCCATGATGACCAGGTCGTCGTCGCCGATGTCGCCGTCGTCGACGTAGATCCACTCTCCGTTCTCGTCGAGCTCCTCGGTGGTCAACGCGTAGCCCACGTCCAACGACATCAAGCGGTAGTCGGCGGCCGTCATTCGGAACGCGTCCACCTCGCCGGGTTCGAGGCGACCGGTGATCGCTTGGGTGGCGGCGCCGTCCGGAGTGGCGGCGGACACGTCGGTGACGTCGACCCGCTTCAGGCTCACGTTGGCCGAGCGGGTCCCGACCGGGGCGGTGACGACGACCGGGTCGGGTCCGACGATGATGCTGCTGAAGCTGTCCTGGTGGATCACCACACCGTCGTCGTCGGCCGTGAGGGTGACGAGGTCTCCCTTGTCGACGTCGGCCGAGACGACCGCCACGCCGGCCGAATCGAGCTGCACGTCGTTGTCCCCCTCGTGGAGTGTCGCCGTCGGCTCGGAGGTGGCCCCGACCAGGCCGGTGCTGCCGAGGAACCGGTTCACGAGCGGCATCGACAGGTGGTCGACCACGGTGCGCAGGTAGTCGGCCAACGTCTCGATGGGGCTGACCGCCCAGCCGTCCCGATCGGCGACGGCGACGAGGGCGACTCGGTTGACGCCCAACGCCTTCACCACACCGTCGCCGGCCGTGTCGAGACAGGTGCGATCCTCGGACCGTTCTCCATTGCGCTCCATGGTCACGCAGTCGCCGTCGACGGTGATCACGGAGGTCTCCTCGACCAGCGGGATGTCCTCCTCGTCGAAGTCCGGGTCCTCGTAGTCGACGTCGGAGACCGAGTCGTAGTCGCGCACCATCTCCGATCCTTCGATCACCGCATGCTCGATCACGACCCGGACCCGCTCTCCGTCGATCGTCTCCTCCCGCAGCTCGAGGTCGCGTACCTCGATGTCGGCCTCGTCGAGTGTGGTTCGGAACTCGTCGTCCTCGAAGGCCTGGGAGTACACCCGCCACACCGAGAGTTCACTCGCCAGGACGTTCGCGACCCCGTCGGCGTTGCCGGCCGTCAGCGCAGCGCCGAGCGCGCGAACGGCATCGGTCGGTGAACCGGCGGCGGGGCCGGGGTCGACGGTGTAGGAGTCGAGCGGGTCGCCGCCGGACATGACCCGGGCGTACTCGGCTGCGGTGAAGAGCGGGCTGACGTACCATCCGCCGTCGCGCTCCACCGTCATCGCGAACACGCCGGGCTGGTCGTCGTCCGCATCGCGATGGAGCTCGCCGAGGTCGACCTCGCCGTGGCGGATCCGGTCCTCGACCTCGGACACTTCGTCGGCGCCCGACGAGCAGGGGTCGTACATCTCGCCGTCGGCGCCACCGTCCGCACCGTCGTCCGCCTCCGCCGGCAGGTCCATCAGGCTGCAGGTGTCGTCGAACCCACCGACGCCCCACGGGGCGAGACCGGACAGGGGATCGAACAGGTCGGCGCCGTCGGGGAAGTCCCAGCTGAGGGTGCCGCCCACGATCTCGACCTTGGCGATGTCTCCCGAGAGTTCGGTCACCTCGACCTCGAGGCCGGTCACCTTCAGGTCGAGGTCGCCGAAGGGGCGGTCGTCGGACGACTCGTCGTCGGCTCCGGCCTCCCCGGACGGTTCGACACCGACGGCGTCACGCATCCGCTCGGGCAGCTCGAGTTCCTTGCCCTTCTCGGTGGCCTGGCGGTACAGCTCGGGCAACGAGCGGGTCTCGTCGGGGGCGAGCGTGGCCACTGCCGCCAGGACGTCCTCCCCGTCGATCGCCGTGGTCAGGTGGCGCACCGCTTCCTCGGGGGAGGCGGCGCCGCCCCCACCGAACGCGATCGCCGCAGCGCCCAGCCCGACCAGGCCGACGGTCACGACGCTGCCGACCGTCACGAGCATGCGGTTCCGCCGCCGCGGCGAGGCGGTACCGGCGTCGGTGTCCACGGACGCTCCGGTCAGGACGGGCGGGACGTAGGGCGGGGGCTGTTGGGTGTACACGGCTCTCCTGGCTCGCCCGTGGGCGTCATCGATCGTTCCACTGTACGGACATTCGCCACCGAGTCATACATTTCTTCGGCAGATCCACCAACCCGTCAAGACGAGCCCGTCACCCACCGCGGCCACGGCGAAACCGGGCCCTGGCAGCCGCGTGCGGACGGTGAAGAGCACCGCCGCCACGGCGAGGAGCACTGCAGCAATCAGCCCTGCAGTTGCCAGCACCCGCCGGGCCACGCCCATCCGCAACCCGGCGCCGATGACGGCGACGCCGCCGCACACGGGGATGACGTAGGCGAGCAGTCCGAACCACCGAGAGGTCGTCGGCCAGCGATCACCGAGCAGGAAGTCGCCGAGGTCGCGCAACGACATCGCAGAGCCGGCACCGCTCCACAGCCACGAGAGGAACGCCGACGCCGCCAGGAGCAGGCCTCCACCGGCGACGAGTGCGGCAGTCGCCGCCGACACGGGCCGGTCCGTCCTCATCGCGCCGCTCCCGGAACGACCGCTCGCTGGGCAACGCCGAGCAGCTGCTGGAAGTCGGACCGACGGTGCAATCCGTGGAACTCTCGGTCGACGGCCATCCGCCCGGGGTCGGGCGCCACGTTGACCGCACGCTGCAACCACAGCATCGCCTCGTCGTCGAGGCCGCGGACGGCGAGCCCGGCGGCACCGAGGTACAGCGGTTCCGCAGATTGCTCTGCGACGAAGATCGCCGTCGCCAGCGCCACCAGATCCTCGGGGCTGCCGTGATGCACCCGCGCCTCGAGTACGGCGAGGCTGTCGGCGGCGACGGGCGGCACCATCGTGAGGAGCAGGTCGATCTCGGGGTGGTCGGGGCGATCGAGCAACCAGTGCCGCGAGCGCCCGTCGGCGAGATCGGCGAGGTCGTCGATCGCAGCGTCGTTTCGGCCGGCCAGGAGGTCGACGTGCGCCCGGACCCATGGCGACGGCCCCCATCCCGATGGGTACTCGGCGAGGAAGCCACTCGACCACGACGACCGCTCGGCCTGGCGGGTCGCTCGGAGCACCTCCTCGCGGGCCAGCTCGCGGCGCGTCGGCACGTCGTCGGCGTGGATGTGGGTGCGAGCCCGGTTGAGCCGGCCGAGCTCCGACGCGGACCCGAGCCCGGTGATGAGTGGCAGGAAGAGCGCTCCGCCGAGGATGTTGGTCGGCATCTGCCAGAGCTGGA
>CALMLJ010000081.1 GCA_937868025.1 uncultured Acidimicrobiaceae bacterium | reverse complement strand
TCAGGCGGTACGGCCGACCGGGCCCGAGCGCATCAGGTCACGGATCTCCCGCCAACCGATCAGCGCCACACCCTGCTCGGCCAAGGTCGCTGCCAGCGGACCGCCGGCGGCGACGAGGTCGAGGTCGTCCACCCGCTCTGCCCACGTGTCGGCGATGGCGCGCAGCTCGGGCGTGTCGACCGCCGGGTGCACGTAGACCTCGGTCACTCCGGGACGAAGCGACGTTGCGACCGACTCGATGGTCTCGCGAGAGCCGACGCCGCCGACATACACGAACGAGTCGGGGAACAGGACCCCTTCGTCGGCGGCGAGCTGACGGAACGGGAACCCGGCGGTGTGCTCGGCGGACGCCCCCGCCATGCGCAGCGGAAGGGAGAACTCGATGGCCATGTCGAGGTAGATGTCGAAGAACTCGGGACGCAGTTGGAGTGTGCCCATGTGGCTGTCGAGGTGGGTCACGTCGAGCCCCCACAACATCGCCCGTTCGATCTGAGCGCGGCACTCGCGACGCGCCTCGTCGAGGTCGGCGTGGTCCCACGAGTCCTCGACCGTCCGCGGGAAGCCGCCGTCGCCGTCGAGCAGCGACGGGCCGTGGGTGATGGGCCCCCACCGGTACCGGTCGTACTCGGAGTTCAGCGTGAGATGGACCCCGATGTCCTCGCCGTCGGACTCGGCAACCGCTGCCCTCGCCCAGGGACACGGCACCATGAGCGTCGCGCTCGTCGCGATGCCGTCACGAAGCGCCGAGAAGCAGCCCTCGTTGGCGGCATGGCTCATGCCGAGGTCGTCGCAATTGATGATGAGCAGCCGGTCGTCGGCCGCGTAGCCGAGGCGTTCCGCGAGGGTCGTCACGACGTCACCGTAGCCCCTGGCCGGATCGCCGGGTCACAGGGTCGCCGGACGCTCCGAGAAGTCGTTCAGGAGGTCGGCGCGCCCGACGATCAACGGATCGAGCGTGCCGATGCGCTCGACGTCCTTCTCGGCGTACGGCAACTGGTGCAGCACGAACCTCATGGCGTTGAGCCGCGCCCGCTTCTTGCAGTCCGACTTGATGACTGTCCACGGCGCCATCGCCGTGTCGGTGTGCAGGAACATCGTTTCCTTGGCGAGCGTGTAGTCGTCCCACTTGTCGAGGGAGGCGAGATCGACCGGCGACAGCTTCCATTGCTTGAGCGGATGCCGTTCCCGCTCGTGGAACCGCCGCAGCTGCTCCTCTCGACTCACCGAGAACCAGAACTTGAGGAGCCGCACACCGCTGCGCGCCAGGCTCTGCTCGAACGACGGGGCCTGCTGCAGGAACTCGCGGTACTCCTCATCGGAGCAGAATCCCATGACCCGTTCGACGCCGGCCCGGTTGTACCAGGAGCGGTCGAACAGCACGATCTCCCCGGCGGTCGGCAGGTGTTGGACGTAGCGCTGGAAGTACCACTGACCCCGCTCGGCATCGGTCGGCTTCTCGAGGGCGACGACGCGAGCTCCGCGAGGGTTGAGGTGCTCCATGAAGCGCTTGATCGTCCCGCCCTTGCCGGCGGCGTCACGCCCCTCGAACACGATGACGAGTCGCTCCCCCGTGTCCTTGCACCAGGCCTGGAGCTTCAGGAGCTCGACCTGCAGCTGGTACTTCTCGCGTTCGTACGCCTTGCGGGACATGAGGTTCCGGTACGGGTACGCGCCCGATCGCCAGCCATCGGCCAGCATCACGTCGTCGGGGTCGGGGGGACTCCCCCACAGCGGCTCGTCCTGCGCCAGCAACGTTCCGAGCTGAGTCAGCTCATCGGGCGACTGGCCCTCGATCAGGGCCTGCAGCCAGCGGGCGACTTCCTGCAGGTCGTCGGCCCGGGCGCCCCGCAGCAGGTCGCGCACGGCGTTGATCGTCGAGCCGGCGGCCGAATCGGCACCTTCCTGGGCTTCGAAGGCGGCGATCGCCTCGGCGGACAGGTCAGGAGCACGATCCCCAGAATCGACGGTGCGGGTGTCAGTCATCCCGGCATGCTGACGCGACCGCTCAGCACAATGGCAGGGTCGAAAGTCCTCACCCGTCGGGTCGAAGCACTCATCGGAGACCGGCGAACAGGTCGTCCTCGGGGAGCTCCGTGTCGATCGTGCTGCGGGCGAGGATGTAGTCGTCCCACGGGTAGGTCGCCGCCGCGACCTGCGGGGTCAGACCGAACCAGAACTTCTCGTTGGGGTCGACCTGGGTGGCGTGTGCGAGCAGCGCCTCGTCGCGGATGTGGAGGAAGGCCCCGACGTCGACCTTGGTGGTGATCCGGTGATCCAGGTTCGGACGGTCGAACCAGTCCGTCGGGAACGGCGACTCGATGCCGAGTTCGAGCATCTTCTGGTGTGTGGCCTCGATCCGGGCCCGCGCCCACGTCGTGTAGTACATCTTCGACGGCTGCCACGGGTCGCCGGCCTCGGGGAACCAGTCGGGATCGCCCGCCCGGTCGAACGCGTGGACCGAGATCTCGTGGGTCCGCAGGTGGTCGGGATGGGGGTAGTGCCCCTGCTCCTCGTCGTAGGTGAGGATCACCTGCGGGCGGTCCCGTCGGATGATCCGAACCAGCCGCAGCACGGCGTCGTCGAGCGGCGCGTTGGCGAAGTTGGCCGGGTCGGCATTCTCGGGCATGTCGGGCATGCCCGAGTCCTTGTAGCCGAGCATGTCGACCCGCTGGTACCCGATGATCTGCGCCGAACGCTCGAGCTCCTTGGCTCGCACCTCCGGCAGGTTCTCGACCACCTCGGGGCGGTCCATCGCCGGGTTCAGGATCGAACCGAGCTCGCCGCCGGTGCAGCACACCAGCGTCGCGTGAGCCCCTTCTCCGACGTAGCGGGCGACGAGCGCGGCCCCCTTGGACGCCTCGTCGTCGGGGTGGGCGTGCACCGAGAGGAGTCGGAGCGCTGGCGCGTCGGTCATGTCAATCGTCCAATCAGCGGGGGGTGCCGCGGCAGTGGGTCAGGCGCTGCGGAGCAGATCAAGCACTGCGGAGCGGCACGAGTTCGGGTTCGCCGAGGGCGTCGTCGTCGTCGTCCTCGAGCAGCTTCCATCCGAACAACTCGGCGAGCCGTTGTCTTCCCTCATGGGGGCCGGAAGCGATGACCTCGTCTCCCGCCTCGAAGCTCACGAACGGCCGGGGACGGTAGAGATACTGGCCGCGCCGCAACAATGCGAGGACGTGGAACCCGGGTTCGATGTCGAGCTGCATGTCGGCCATCGACTTGCCGACCACAGCGGCGCCGTCGGCGACGGGCACCCGCATCACCACCACGTCGCTCTCACCGAGCGCCATTGCGAGCACCGGGTGGAACTCGATCTCGTCGCTGATCAGCCACACCATCTGGCTCGCCTGGTCGCCCAACTCCTCGGCGACGTGGGACAGCTGCAGGAGACCTCGCAGCGGCGACGGGTCGACGTTGCTCGCGCTCGCACGCAACACCCACAGCTGCAGGTGGTCCTTCATCTCGTCGAGACGATTGGCGAGGTGCACGACCTCGGCGGCGAGGCCACGGTCGCGCAGCGCGAGGGCCGAGTAGGCCAGGCCGACCGATGCCTCGGAGATGTTCTTCATCTCGACCAACACGTCGACGGCGCGATCGAGGTCGGTGAGCGCACCCGGAGCGGGAACCGAAGGAGGACTCCACGTGGGCGCTGCGGCCAGCTCGTGCAGGCGGGTGATGCCGGGGGGCGACCCTCGCAGGAACAACACGTCGCCGGGGAGCAGGACGAGGTCGCCGTCGATCTCGCTGATCCAGGAGCGCCCACGGCGGATCGCCATGATGCGCATGCCGGTCGCCACCGGCAGCTCGAGCGCCGCCACCGGACGGTTGGCCATGTGGCTGCCCTCGCGGATCCAGACCCGGTGTGAGACCTCCTCCGCGTTGGAGAGGTCGCCGATCAGCTCGTTGGGGATGCCGAGGCGGTGGGTGACGATGCGGGTGATGTCGATGGCAGCGTTGCCGATGCCCTCGATCGCGCCGATGACCTGGAGGACGGCCGCCATCGACTCGGCCTCCGACGGGCGGCGGACGGCCAGGATGCAGACGGCCCGCATGTCCTGCACCAGATCGTTGAGACGACTCTCGAGCGCTGCGACTTCCTCGCACATGCCCGGATCGTTGAAATACACGGCGGCGTACGCCAGGTCGACCATGAGTTCGGAGGTGTCCTTCGCCTCCGCCAACATGGCCCTGAGACTTCGGGGGCGTTCATCCATAGGCGGTCCGAGGAGCGTAACCGATCTGGTTCCGCTTCGGCTCAACCATCTGGATTCCCCCGTGACGACACCACCGCCCCCCCGCCATGACACCCGTTCGGGGAGATGAGTTCGGAAACGACGAGTATTCAGCGGGGTCAGGTTCGTGGCCGTTACGGTGACCGGATGCCACGCCGATGCACCGCCCTGCTGCTCGCGATCCTGCTCCTGGCAACGGCCGGCTGCATCAGGGCCAAGCCCGGCGCCCGCTGCAACAGCACCGACTGGGGCGAGAACGGCACCCACGTCATGCGCTGCGTGGGCGGCCGCTGGAAGATCGTGATGACCCGCCAGCAGGCGATCGACGCGCTGGTCGCTCTGTCGGAGGCGGCAAAGAAGCCGCCCGTGGGCGACGTGGTGCGACCACTCGATCTCGGCCCGGCCAATCTCCCCAACACCGCCGACCCGTCGGTGTTCGTCGAGAACGGCGTGAGCTACGTGTTCTCGACGTCGACCTACCAGCACGTGCCCGTGGCGACGATGGCCGACATCGACGCTCCCCTCGCCACGTACCGCACGACCGAGGCGATGCCCGGCACACCGCCCTGGGCGCGCTCGGCGGAGATCTGGGCGCCGAGCGTCGCGAAGATCGGCGGCCGATACGTCATGTTCTTCGCGGCGCACCGCTCGGGCGTTCCGGACTCCAAGAGCGACCAGTGCGTCGGCCGGGCCCTCGCGACGAGCCCGGCGGGACCGTACTCACCAGATCCTGTCCCCGTCACCTGTGGCACCAACGGGGGCGGAGCGCTCGATCCGTCCGTGTTCATCGGCCCCGACGGATCGGCGACGCTCCTCGTCGCCATGGGCGGATCGAACGTCAACATCTGGTCCATTCCGCTCAACGGAGCGGCCGACCCATCCGGTCCGGCGGTCGCGATCCTCAAACGGGAACAGCCCTGGCAGGACTGGTTCATCGAGAACCCGGCGATGTTCTTCGACGGGTCGACGTACCTGCTCGCCTACTCGGCGGGCCACTGGGACACCGGCGACTACCTCACCGGGATCGCCCGCTGCGCCTCACCCGCCGGGCCGTGCACCGACCGCCCGAGCGGGCCCTGGCTCTCGTCGACGAACGGACGCTCCGGGCCCGGCGGCCTCGAGTTCTTCGTCGGCTCCGACGGCGCGCCGCGGGTGGCGTTCCACTCCTACGCCGCCGGCGACATCGGCCCGGTCGGGAAGCGCTCGACACACATCCGCCGGTTCTTCACCGATCCCTGGCCGCGCCTTCCCTGACATCACCACGTCGCGGCCGGGCCCGAACCGGGCCCGAACCGTGACCGAACTTCAGGCCCACCCGTGACCATGGGCACGGGTGGGCCTGAAGTTCGGGATCAGGATCGGCGATGGCGACGGCAGAACCAGATTCCTCCGAGACGCCAGAACGGGGTCACGACTCAGGTCACGATCAGCGGGGAGGCGGCCGACTCGAGCTCGAGTTCGAGGTCGAGATCGTCGTCGAGACGGGCGGCGTCGCGGGCAGCGAACTCCTCGGCACGGCTCGGCGTCCACACTGCGGCGAACACCGCGGCGGCAATGGCGAGACCCATGCTGATCCACATCGACAGCGCCAGGCCGTCGACGAAGGCGTTGCGGGCCGCTGCCACGACGGCGTCGCCCTGGGGGCCGAGCTGGCTCCCGAGCGCAATGGCCCCACCGATACCTTCCTTGACGACCTCAGCGGCCTGGGGCGGCAGACCGACGACGGCGTCGGACACCGACGACTGGTAGCCGGCGCTGAGCACCGAGCCGATGAGGGCGATGCCGACGGCGCCGCCCAGCTCACGGACGGTGTCGTTGAGCGCCGAGGCCACGCCCTGCTCCTCCACCGGCAGCGAACCGGTGATGGCGGCGGTGCCCGGTGTCATCGTGAGGCCGACACCGACGGCGAGGACCATCAGGCCGGGCAGGACCGAGAGGTAGCCGCCGCTGATGCTCGTGAGCCCGGCGATCAGGCCGAGCCCGAGCGCGACCAGGGAGATGCCCCCGACGAACATGGCCCGCACGCCGACCCGACGGGCGATGAGGGGCGCCACCGACGAGAGCGGCATGAGCACGGCGGCCATCGGCAGGAGGCGGACCGACGAACCGAGTGCGGTGAACCCGAGCGCAGCCTGCATGAACTGCACGAGCACCAGGAACAGCGCACTCATGATGGCGAACACGACCATGAGGTTGAGCGAACCCGAGGCGAGCATGCGGTTGCGGAAGACCCGGATGTTGAGCAGCGGGTGCGTCTGGCGCAGCTCCCAGACCACGAACCCGATGCCGGCGGCGACGCCGACGATGAGGCCGACGAGCGTCAGCGGCTCGGTCCAGCCGTGCTCGGGACCTTCGTGGATGCCGAGGACGAAGGCACCGACGGCGACCGCCGAGAGGACCGATCCGACGGTGTCGAAGCGCCCACCGTTGTGCTCACGAGAGTTCGGGACGCTGCGAAGGGTCATGGCGAAGGCAATCGCAGCCATGAGGACCGGTGCGGCGAACACCCACGGCCAGGTGAAGTTGTCGACGACGATCGACGAGGTGATCAGCCCGAGGATGCCACCGGCGCCGGCGAAGCCGGCCCACACACCGACGGCCCGGTCGCGGTCTTCGGCGGGGAAGCTCGAGGTGATGACCGACAGCGTGACCGGCATGATCATCGCGGCGCCGACACCCGCTGCGACCCGGGAGAGGAGGAGCTGGGTGACGGTCGTCGAGAGAGCTGCGACGACGTTGGAAACGACGAAGAGGGCGAGGCCACCGACGAGGACGTGCTTGCGGCCCCACCGGTCGCCGATCGCGCCGATCGGCATGAGGAGCGCCGCCAGGGCGATCGTGTAGCCGTTGATGACCCAGAGGAGTTGGCTCTGGGAGGCGCCGAGCTC
>CALMLJ010000080.1 GCA_937868025.1 uncultured Acidimicrobiaceae bacterium | reverse complement strand
ACGAACCGTCAGATAGTAGGTGGTCGGGCCGGGGGCGGACCAACGAGCGTGCCCCGAGAACCGGCGGAAAACGCTCAAGTCCTCATCGCTCTCCCCCGATACCTCACATGGGTCTCGTCAGTGCGGGTAACCGAAAGTCCGAACGGACTATTGGGAACCGATGGCGTTGCTCGTACAAAGAGATTCGGCCACGGAGAGCGCTTACCCAACCTGGGAGAGTGACCGCCCAACGCCACACCAGGAAGCACCAAACACCAAAAGGATCACTCCAATGCTCACCAGCTACGAATTCATCGCCGCCTACCTTCAGGCCAAGGTCCGCTCCGAGCGTGGCGCCTCCCTCGTGGAGTACGCCCTGCTCGTGGCCCTCATCGCCGTGGTCTGCATCGCAGCCGTCACGGCCCTCGGCAAGAAGGCGTCGTCCAACTTCAACTCGATCGCCACGTCGATCTGATCGTTCGGACATCCGAATACTCCCTGGGGCGGGACCGGTCGACGACCGGTCCCGTCCCGGTATTCGGGCCCATGAGGTCCGAGGTCTCCCCCGACGGCGTCACCAGCACCAACGCCGTCACGCGACAACACCACCAGTACCAGCACCAGCACCAGTCAGAGGACTCCCCATGATTCTCAGCTTCGAGTTCATCTCGGCCTACCTCCAGGCCCGCGCCACCTCCGAGCGTGGCGCCTCCCTCGTCGAGTACGCCCTCCTCGTCGCCCTCATCGCCGTGGTCTGCATCGCAGCCGTCACGACGCTCGGCAAGAAGGTGAAGTCCAACTTCAACTCGATCGCCACGTCGATCTGACGACCGTCGGTCAGGGCACCGGTCGCTCGAGCATCTCCACGACGTAGTCGTCGGAGAACCGGAGTTCCCCGATCGCCTCGAACCCGTGCCGTCGGTGGAATCGCGACGAGCCCGGGTTCGGGGGTTCGAGGTTGACCTCGGCCAGGACCCGACCCGATCCACGACGGCCGGCCTCCGCCGCGACCGCTTCGTACAAGGTGGCCCCCAGTCCGCCGCCGCGCTGACCGGCAGCGACCACAACGCGGTCGACGTACAGGAACGCGTCGAACCGCTCGGCGAACCACCGGTAGTTGGCGCTGTCGTAGACCGACCCCGGTTCGAACAGCAGCACGAACCCGGCGAGTCCACCCTCGCCATCGTCGACCACCCACGCAGCGGCGGCGAGGTCGACCAGTTCCGCCATCCGCTCCACGTCGGCGACCGACACTGCCGGGACCGCCTCGTTGTTGAGCTCGACGATCTGCTCCAGGTCGTCAGGCGCCGCCGCCCGGATGGCCGCTCCGCTCGGGTCCGTCACGGGCGACCCAGGTCGCCGAACTGCTCACGCAGCACGTGCTTGAGCACCTTGCCCGACGCGTTGCGCGGGATCGTGTCGAGGATCTCGAGCTGCTCGGGCAGCTTCTGCACCATGAGCCCGGCGTCCTTCAGGAACGCAACCATCTCGTCGAACCCGATCGGTTCGGTGCCGGTAGCGGTCTGGACAACGGCGCACGCCCGCTCGCCCGACATCGGGTCGGGGAGCCCCACCACTGCGACATCGCCCACCTTGGGGTGCTGGAACAACAGGTCCTCCAGCTCCTTCGCCGAGATGTTCTCGCCCTTGCGGATGATCACGTCCTTGAGGCGGCCCGTGATGATGAGGTTGCCCTTGGTGTCGAACCGGCCGAGATCGCCGGTACGGAAGTAGCCGTCCTCGTCGAACGCGTCGGCGTCGAGCGACGCGTCGAGGTAGCCCTTCATGAGCTGAGGCGCCTTGGCCCGCACCTCTCCGTCCTCACCTTCGGCCGCCGACGAGCCGTCGGGACGCACCAGCTTCAGGTCGACCCCCGGCATCGCCTTGCCCTCGGTCAGGGCCAGCTCCTCGTCGGAGTCGGTGGTGGCCGCCATCGTGAGGATCGGTGCCTCGGTGAGCCCGTAGCCCGACAGGACGGGGGCGTCGAAGACGGCTCGAAGATCGTGGGCGAGCTGCGGCGGCTTCGCTGCACCACCGCCGGGGAAGGCCCGGACGTCAGGGAAGATCGGGTGGAGCGACGCCCGCTGCGCAGCGAGGTACGCCATGTGGAAGGGCGTTCCCGAGCCGGCCAGCGTCACGCTCTCCCTCGACAGGACCTCGGGCGTCTCGGTCGGGTGGAACGACTCCATGAGGATGAGCGAGCACCCCGTCTGCAGGGCGCTGAACAACCAGGTGATGCCACCGATGTGGGTGAACGGGAACACGAGCGCAGCACGGTCCCGGCTGTTCGCCTCGAGACGTTGGGACATGCCCCGCGCGACCGCAGCGATCGACGCGTCGGTGTGCTTCGCACCCTTGGGATCCGCGGTGGTGCCCGAGGTGTAGAACAACCAGCTCACCGGATCGTCGTCGACGAAGGCGAGCGGCGCGAGAGTCGACGGATCCCCCTGCGGCAGGGCCCGGTCCGCAACCAGGACCTGACAGCCACCGTTGGCACGGGCGATGCCGGTGGCCATCTCCTCGTAGTCGAAGCCCTTCCACACCGACGGCACGACGATGAGGCCGGTGCCCGCCTGCCGGGTGATGAATCCGACCTCACGCTCGCGGTAGATCGGCAGCACCGGGTTCTGCACCGCGCCGAGGCGGCTCAGCGCAGCGACCAGGACCAGCGACTCCAACCAGGTCGGGAGCTGCCAGGTCACCACGGTGCCGGCACCGACGCCGTACACCGCCAGGCCGGCGGCCGAACGCTCGGCCTCGACTGCGAACTCGGCGAACGTCATCGTCCGCATCTCCTCGTCGACCGCCAGGAGGGCGTCGGGCGTCTCGTCGACGCGAGCCTCGATCAGCTCCCACAGCGTTGTCCCCGACAGCATTGCTCCCACCCTCCATCCGGACCACTTCGATCTGACGGGCCGTCAGCTTAGGCGGGCACACCGATCTAGTGTTCCGGGCCGACCACACCGTGTGGGTCGTGAATGCCTCGACGTGGGGGTGGGGAATGGACCGCGAACAGTTGATCCGGCGCTTCGAACTGACCGATCGGGTCGTCGTCGTCACCGGCGGAACGCGGGGCATCGGCCTTGCGCTCGCCGAGGGCTACGTCGCCGCCGGCGCCAAGGTCGTCATCGCCAGCCGCAAGGCCGACGCGTGTGCCGAGGCCCAACGACACCTCGAGGCCCTCGGCGGCGACGCTCTCGGGGTGCCCACCCACCTCGGTGACCTCGACGCGCTCGATGCGCTCGTCGAAACGACGGTCGACCGGTACGGCCGGCTCGACGTCCTCGTGAACAACGCCGCCAACGCGCTGACCCAGCCCGTCGGGCAGTTCACGGTCGACGCGTACACGAAGTCGTTCGACGTCAACGTCCGTGGACCGGTGTTCCTGAGCCAGGCAGCGCTCCCCCACCTGATCGCGTCCGGCCACGGCGCCATCCTCAACATCGTGTCCGCCGGCGCCTACCTCTTCTCCGGCGACGTGTCGATGTACTCCGCCGGCAAGGCGGCCATGGTGAGCTTCACCAAGTCGTTCGCCGCCGCCCTCGCCCCGCAGGGCGTTCGCGTCAACGCCATGGCGCCGGGGCCGGTCGACACCGACATGGTCCGCAACAACCCACCGGAGTTCGTGGACATCCTGGCCCGGTCCACCCTCCTCGGGCGTGTCGCCGATCCCGACGAGATGGTGGGGACGGCGCTCCTGCTCACGTCCGACGCCGGCAGCTACCTCACCGGCCAGGTCATCGGGGTCGACGGCGGTCTCGTCCCCCGCTGACGTCGCTCACTCGGCGTCGAGGATCCCCACGACGACCTGCACCGTGGCGGGGAGGTCACGTGCCGGGAAGGTGAGCTCGACCATCTGGGCATTGCCGTCGGTGCACGGCGGTTCGAGCGCGCCGTGCACCATCACCGCCTGGACGGTCACGACGTCGCCCGACCGTCGGTAGTACACACGATC
>CALMLJ010000079.1 GCA_937868025.1 uncultured Acidimicrobiaceae bacterium | reverse complement strand
GACACGATGTCGTCGCGAGGGTCGGTGCGCCGATCGGTGCCGAGGTCGTTGGCGTACATGAACATGCTGACCAGCGCTTCGTTGAGGAGGTCCTCGCTCACCGCGTACTCCGGATCGTCGGTGCCGATGAGGCGATTCGACCAGTCGAAGATCTTGTGGCGGTCCTCGAACGGCACACCCAGGAACTCGGCGATCGCCTCGAGCGGCAACTCGGCCGCGATATCGACGACGAAGTCACACCGGCCGTCGTCGGCCGCCATGGCTCGATCGACGATGCGCTCGCTCATCAGGCGAAGGTGGTCCTCGAGCGAACGGATGACCTTGGGCGTGAAGCCCCGGTTCAGGAGCTTGCGGAACCGGGTGTGGTCCGGCGGGTCCATCTCCAACATGAGCCGGCCGGCGTCGCCGATCTCGGCGCGGCGGACGGCCTGCTCGGGCGTCAGCTCCTCCAGTTGCACCACCCCGCCGAGTGCGTGCTCCGAGGAGAACGTGTGCCAGTCGCGGTTGAGCGCCCCGACGTCGCGGTGCGACGTGAACGCCCAGAAGCCCGGGCCATCGGGCTCGGGGTGGTGGTGGATCGGAGCCTGGGCGCGGAGGCGCTCGAACCATTCGTGAGGGACACGATCTGCGAACACGTCGCGACTCAACAGGTCGATGTCCGCCAGGCTCGAAGCTGACGGTGTGGTCGTCGCGGCCATGAGGTCCCCCCTCGGGTGCGTGCGCTCGGTTGCCCGAGCGTAGGCCCTGACGCATGGATCTGACCTGCAGGTCGTTCCCGCCTACAGACGTTCTGCCCTGCAAATCGTGCGGTTCGCCGATCGGATCGCGGGACAAAACCAGAGCGTCAGTGAGCGGGGGCGGGGATCCGAGCGAGCTCTGAGCGCACCTCGCCGAACCGGGCACCGGCAGCGACCCAATCGGCGTAGGCCGAGTCGATCTCCTCGGTCGTTCGAGCCACGAAGTTCCACGACATCGCGATGGTGCTCTCGAACGGGGCACCACCGACGATGACGACGCGTGCCGGCCCGCCGAATGTGACCGAGGATCGGCCCGGAGCAAGGTACGCGGTCGTGCCGACCGGGACGTGCTGCCCGTCGACGGCCGGCGACCCCGACATGACGAGCACGGCGTGTTCGAACGTCGGGTCGAGTGGAACCTCCGCCTCGCCGCGCACGACGACGTCGGTGCCGATCATCGGCCAGTCGGCTCGGGCGCTCGAACGCGCCTCGGCGAGCTCACCCACGAGCACGGTGGCGGTGGCCTCGCCGAGCTCGACGACCGGCAACTCGGCCAGGTGCTGGAACTCGGGCTCGGACCACCGGGTGGCATCGGGCTGCGCAACCCACAGCTGGAGGCCGTGCATCTCACCCGCGGCATCGTCCGGGCTCTCCTCGGCGTGGGAGATGCCGCGACCGGCGGACATCAGGTTGAGCTGACCGGGCCGGATGAGCTGTTCGCTCCCGACGCTGTCGGTGTGGAGGACCTCGCCAGCGAACAGCCACGTGACCGTCTGGAGGCCGATGTGGGGGTGGGGCCCGACGGCCATGGCCCCGTCCCCGGTGGGAGCGGGGCCGAGGTCGACGGGACCGAAGTGGTCGGCAAAGCACCACGGACCAACGGTGCGATGGGCGCGCTTGGGCAGCAGCCGGGTGACCGGCGTCCCGCCGACCGTGGCGGCGCGGCTGTCGAGCAGTTCCATCAGCCCAGCGGCCCGCGGTAGGGGTGGAGCCCGTCGGTCGGCACGAGTCCGAGCAGGCCGTTGTTGAAGTCGTCGATCGCCTGGGCGAGCTCGGCGCGGGTGTTCATCACGAACGGACCGTACTGGGCGATCGGCTCACGGATCGGCTGACCACCGAGCAGCAGCACCTCCATCGGCTCACCGGCACGCTCGCCGGCGCCGCCTCCGAGGGTGATCGTGTCACCGGCCCCGAACACCGCCAACTGGCCGTTCACGGCCGGGCGATGCTCGGCGCCGACGGTGCCGCCACCGCTGAGGACGTAGGCGAGCGCGTTGAACTGCGGATTCCACGGGACGACGACCTGCGCACCGGGCGCCACGGTGACGTGGGCCATGACGATCGGGGTATGCGTTCCGCCCGGACCGGTGTGACCGTCGACGTCGCCGGCGATCAGGCGGACGAGCGCCCCACCGTCGGGCGAGCTGACCAGTGTGACGAGGTCGGCCTCGAGGTTCTGGTACGCCGGGTCGATCATCTTGTCCTTGGCCGGGAGGTTCACCCACAGCTGCACGCCGTGGAACACGCCGCCGCTGACGACCAGCTCCTCGGGCGGCGTCTCGATGTGGAGGATGCCGCCACCGGCGGTCATCCATTGGGTCGCACCGTTCGTGATGAGCCCACCGCCGCCGTGGGAGTCCTGGTGGGCGAACGTCCCGTCGATGATGTAGGTGACGGTCTCGAAGCCGCGGTGCGGATGCCAGTCGGTGCCCTTCGGTTCGTAGGGCGCGTACTCGACCTCGCCCATCTGGTCCATGTGGATGAAGGGGTCGAGATCGGCGGGGTTCACCCCGGCGAAGGCGCGGCGCACGGGAAAGCCCTCACCTTCGAGGCCCGACGGTGCGGTGGTGACGGAACGAACGGGTCGGTCCACGGCGGTCGGCGCCGGAGTGGAGAGCTTCGGGAGTGTGAGTGTGTCGGCGGTGACGGCTGGCATGATGCCCTCTCGATCTGCGGTGGCGCATTT
>CALMLJ010000078.1 GCA_937868025.1 uncultured Acidimicrobiaceae bacterium | reverse complement strand
CGACACGGGGTTGCGTACAACACCGGCTCGTTCGCCCGTCAGTTCGGCAGCGTCGTGCGGAAGGTGCTCCGGCTCAGCCTTCCCTGAAGGCCTCGTCTGCGATCGCGTCGAGCAGGGCCACGAGATCGTCGACGGTCAGGTCCGGGTTCACCACGGTGAACTTGAGGGCGACCCGTCCGCCGATCGTCGTGCGGCCGATGACGGCGCGACCGTCGTCGAACAGCCGGCGCTGGACGTCGGTGTTGGCTCGATCGAGTTCGACGTCGGTCAGCGTGCCGTCGCCGACCCAGCGGAACACGACCATGACCGTCGTGGTCGGGGCCAGCAGTTCGAACTCCCGGTGCGCGTCGATCGATGCAGCGACGGTCGATGCCGTGTCGACGAGGTGCTCGAGCATCGAAGCCAGGCCGGCCCGGCCGACGGTGCGGAGCGACACCAGTGCTTTGAGCGCATCGAAGCGGCGCGACGTGTCGAGTGAGCGTCCGACGAGGTTGAGCACGCCGGTCTCGGCGTCCTCCTCGCGATCGAGGTACTCGCTGTGTCGACGGATCAATCCGAACGAGGCCTCGTCAGCGACCAGCAGGGCGCTGGCGCTGATCGGTTGCCACCACAACTTGTGGAGATCGACGGTGACCGAGTCGGCCCGTTCGATGCCGGCGAGCCGGGGGCGCAACGCGGTGCTCAGGACGAAGGCCCCGCCGACGGCGGCGTCGACGTGGAACCACGCTCCGAGTGCGGCGGCGCGATCAGCGAGATGCCCGAGCGGGTCGATCGCCCCCAGGTCGGTGGTGCCCGCCGTCCCGACGACGGCGATGACCTCGTCGCCGGCGGCAGTGGTCGCTGCGACGACCTCGTCGAACCTCACCGGGTCGATGGCACCGCTCGCGTCGGTGGGTGCACTCACGACCGCGGCCCGCCCGAGCCCCATGAGCATGGCGGCCCGGGCGACGCTGAAGTGCGCCGCGTCCGACGCCACGATCCGCCAGCGCCGAGCCTCGCCCGGGAGCCCGTCGGTGGCCACGTCGAGGCCCCGCCGTCGGGCAGCCGCTTCGCGGGCGAGCACCAGCCCGAGCACGTTCGACGCCGTCCCTCCCGCTGTCATGACACCCGACGCGCTCGTGGGCAGACCGCACACCTCGGCCAGCCGGCGCACCAGGCGGTCCTCCACGAGGGTGGCCGCTGGCGCCTGGTCGTAGGAGTCCATCGACTGGTTGGTCATCCCGATGGCGACCTCGGTGGCCGCGGCGGTGATGAGCGTGGGGCTGTGCAGGTGCGCGACCGTCGCGGGATCCGACGGACGCACGCCGTTGGCGAGCACGACGCGACCCACCTCGTCGACGACATCGGCGAAGGCGACGCCGGAGGCGGGCAGCGGATCGAGCGCCTCGACGGCGGCGGCCAGCTCGTCGCCGTCGATGCCCGACCACGCACCATCGACCGCCCAGCGGTTGACCTCGGCCGTGACGGCGGCGACCGCAGCGGTCAGTTCGTCGTGGGACTCGTCGTCGGAGCGGAGGAACACAGCCGGGAGCGTAGATCGCCTCGCCAGACACCGGTTTTGTCCTGCATTTCAATCGGCAAAGCGATCGAAATGCAGGGCAAAACCGGAAGGGGCCGGGCAGGCTGGCCATTGACGGGACGGGACAGTGGTACGAAACTCGTGTTTATGTACCAGGCGGAACCGATCGATCTCGCACCCGGCTCGCTCCTGTGGCGGTGGGCCGGCGACCAACGGTTGGGGTTCACGGGCCTCGCCACCGGCATCCTCCAGCTCATGCACCCGGGCCTCGGCGCCGGGGTCGTCGAGCACTCGGCGTTCTTCACCGAACCGTGGGACCGCATCCAGCGATCGGTGCCCGAGATCATCGGGGTCATCTACGACGAGGACGGCGACGCCACCGGCCACCGGGTCCGCGATTACCACAAGCGCATCAAGGGCACCGATGCCCAGGGTCGCCGCTACAGCGCCCTCAAGCCCGAGACGTTCTGGTGGGCGCACGCCACGTTCCAGTACTCCGTCGAGCAGCTCGCCGACCGCTTCGACAACCACCGCCTGACCCCCGACGAACGCGAGCAGCTCTACCGCGAGGGAGTCGAGTGGTACCGCCGCTACGGCGTCAGCATGCGTCCGGTTCCACCCGACTACCGGTCGTTCGTCGCGGAGTGGAACCGGTACTGCACCGACGTGCTCGAGATGACCCCGGCAGCCGAGCGGGCCATCGACATGGCACTCCACGAGAAGGTCGAACACATGCCCGGCCTCCCGTGGTGGAGCCTGCCCATCCAACGCGAGATCCTGACCCCGCTCCTCCGTCTCACCGCCATCGGGGGCCTGCCGGTGTCGGTCCGCACCAAGTTCGGCATCCCGTTCGGGTTGAGCGACACGCTCCAGCTCAAGGCGTTGGAGTTGTGGGTCCGACAGAACTGGCGGTTCGTGCCCCGACCGCTGCGGTGGGCACCCCGCGCCGCCGACGGGTGGAAGCGCGAAGCGGCGCTGCGCAAGAGCCAGGTCGACCGTGCGTCGTAGCGTCGGCGTCGACGTCGACGCCCTGCTTGCGTCGATCTCCCGGCCGCTCGACATCCTCGGTGACACCGGGGACGAGACGGCCGACCGGATCCTCGACGCGGCGGCCGAGCTGTTCGCGACGCTCGGAGTGCGGCGCACGGGCATTGACGACATCGCGGAGCGGAGCGGCCTCGGCCGTACCACCGTGTACCGGCGCTTCGACCGGCGCCAACAGATCGTCGAGGCGGTGCTGGCGCGCGAGATCCACCGGTTCTTCGGTTCGATCCTCCGCTCGACCGCGCACATCGAGCGGTTCGAGGACGTGGTGATCGAGTCGTTCCTCACCGGCCTGCGCGCCACCGAGGCCTCGCTGCTCGCAACCCTCGTGCGGGCCGAGCCGGAGCTGCTCCAACTCCTCACGATCGACGCCGGCCCCGTCGTCGCCGCCGCCCGCGAGTTCCTCGTGTCGGCCTACCGGGCCACCCACGCCGAGGGAGTGACGGCCGGCGATGACGACCTGCAGCAGGTCGCGATGTTCGCCGAGGTGCTCGTGCGACTCGCCATCTCGCTCGTCCTCACGCCGCAGACGATCATCCCGCTCGACGACGATGCGGCGACGCGGGCCGCCCTGCACCGCCTGCTCGACCCGGTGATCGCCCCGTTGGCCTGAGCCTCAACCACCGGACCGGGTGAGTCGCACGACGCGACCGTCGGGCGTGATCAAACGGCGAGCCAACCCGACGGCCACGACCGACGTGGTCGTGGCAACCGATCCCAAGATGAGGAACATGACCGCCGCCTGCACCTTCACGGCATCGATCGGATCGACCCCGGCGAGGATCAGACCCACCATCGCACCCGGCAGGAACACGATGCCGGTCGCCTTCGTCGTCTCGATCTGCGGGACGAGCGCCGTTCGCGCCGCCTCCCGCAGGTAGGGCGACGCCGCCGCGGCGTTGGTCAGGCCCAACGCCAGCCGGGCCTCGATCTCGAGCACCTTGTCGGCGAACTCGGCCACGATCCGCCGACCGGCGAGAACCGTCGCCGACAGGGAGTTCCCGACGATCATCCCGGCGATGGGCACGATCGTGCGGCCGTTCGTCGGGAACACACCCAAGCCGAGCACCACGGCGAGCGACACGCCGGTCGCCAGTGCATAGGCGGTCAGCGACAACTGGAAGGCGCCCGGGACCTCGCGCGCCCGCGATGCCGTCGTCCACGCCGCGAAGAGGATCATCATCGCCACCCAGAGCCACGACCAGATCAGCGGTCGGCCCGGGTCGATCACGAGGCCGAGGGCGGCGCCGACCAACAGGAGTTGGACGAGGGCGCGGGCGCACGCCCACAGAATCGACCGTTCCAGGCCGAGCCGACGAACGAGCGACACCGCGACCGCGACACCGACCATGGCGGTCGACAGCGCGAGGCCGACGAACCCGACGTCGCCGTTCACGATCCGCCCCTCATGATTCGCCGCTCACGATCCGACCGCCGTCCAGCCGGATCACGACGTCGGCGATGCGATCGATCTGGGCGCGGTCGTGGGTGACCCACACGATCGAGACACCGGCACCGACGAGCGACCGCGCCAGGTCTTCCACGCCCCGAGCGTTGTCCTCGTCGAGTGCCGAGGTCGGTTCGTCCATGAGCACGGCCTCGGGGCGCGTCGCCAACGTCCTGGCGGTACACATGCGTTGGGCCTCACCTCCCGACAGGGTGAGCGCCTCGCGTTCGACGAACTCCGCCGGGAGCCCGACCGACGCGAGGAGCGCGATCGCGCCGTCCTCGTCGAGCGACGGCTCGGCGACACGGAGGTTCTCGTGCACCGTGCCGGGAAACGGCGTGGGGCGTTGGAACACCATGCCGACGCGACGGCGGAGATGTCGCACGTCCAGGGCTGCGACGTCGTCGCCGCGGAACCGCACCGTGCCGGTGGTTGGAGCTACGAGCCGGTTGCAGAGACGCAGCAACGACGACTTGCCCGAGCCCGACGCGCCGGCGACGACCACAACGCCGTCGGCAGGCAGCTCGACCGTGATGGCGTCGAGGATCACGGCGCCGTCGACCTCGAGACCGACATCGTCGAAGGCGAACAGCGGGGTCGACACCGCGACATTCTCGCGCTCGGATCTCTGGCACGATTCGTTCGATGACCACGGCACGACCCGATCTCGCCATCGACCGCGCGGCGGTCGTCGAGCGCGTGCAGCTCGACGAGCACTCGTGGGTCGACGTCGCGCGCGGGTTCGTCCTCGATGCCGACGCGATGCTCGACCACGTGCTCGGGGCCTGGGACTGGTCGGAGAACCGGAACTGGCGCTACGAGGTGTACGTCACCGAGCCCCGGATGTCGGCACGGGTCCGCGCCGCCGACCTGCCCGCCGGGATCCGCCAGGCCGGGTTGCACCTCCGCTCGAAGTACCACGTGCCGTTCGACGGTCCGGCGCCCCAGCGCTACCGACACGGCAACGACTCCGTCGGGTTCCATCGTGACCGGTCGATGCGCTACCTCGACGACACCAGGATCGCGATCGCGGTGCTGGGTGAACCACGGCCGTTCCTGTTGCGGCCGTACACGGTCGGCTACGAGGACAGCTCCCGCGACCTCGACGTCCGTCCCGGTCACGGCGACCTCATCGTGATGGGCGGCCGCTGCCAAGCCGACTGGATGCACGCGGTGCCGAAGGTGCCCCACGCAACCGAACGGGTGTCGTTCACCTGGCGGTGGACCTCACGCACGGGTCAGCCCGACAGCTCCGAGGGGTACGGCGCAGCGCGCAACTTCGGCGACAGCTCCCGGGTCGGGCCACAACGGCGTCGGCGTTGATGGGCAAGGATGTCCGCATGAGCCATTCGATCGACGCCGCCGAACTTGCCGATGCCCTCGACGTGATCGCCATCGGGCGACTGCAGGCACGCTACGGCGACATCGTCTCCCGGCAGGCCTGGGGCGAACTCGAGGACATCTTCCTTCCCGACTGCCCGATCAGCCTCGACCTCCGACGCGGCGAACCGATGCAGCTCGTCGGTGCGACGGCGCTTGCGGAGATGGTGGCCGGAGCGATCGAACGGTTCGAGTTCTTCGAGTTCGCGCTGCTCAACTCGGTGATCGACGTGATCGACCCCGATCGGGGCGAGAGCCGGACCGCGACCGGACGCCTCTACATGTGGGAGCTGCGCCAGCTCTCCACCGGCCGGTGGACCAACGCGTACGGCCTGTACTGCGACACCTACGTGCGCCACGACGGGCATTGGGTCATCGGTGCCCGCACCTACAGTTCGTTGGCACGAACCGCCGACGCCGCCGACGGCCCCGGCGGGCACGACTACGAGGTGTTCCCCATTCCGGGCATCTGAGCGCCCCCGAGCGTTC
>CALMLJ010000077.1 GCA_937868025.1 uncultured Acidimicrobiaceae bacterium | reverse complement strand
AGCAGGAACTTCTCGGTCAGGGTCGTCTTGCCGGCGTCGGGATGACTGATGATGGCGAACGTCCGTCGCCGCTTGGACTCGGTGAGGATGTCGGCCATCTACAGCGACGCGTAGACGGCGTCGATCAACGCCGCCGTGCGGGGATCCCCGGCGATGCCGAGATCCATCTTGTTCATGACGTAACCGAAGCCGATGCCGTGCTCGTGGTCGGCGAACCCGACCGAGCCTCCGGCGCCGTAATGGCCGAACGCCGTGGGCGAACCGAACTTCGCGAAGGCGGAATCGCGCATGAAGCCCAGACCGAACGGAATGTCGAACACCAGCACCGCGTCGGGCCCGGAGCTTCGGATCTCGATGGCGTTGCGCATGGTGTCCTCGCCGAAGAGCCGGACGCCCTCGACCTCACCCACCGTCGCTGCGTACATGCGCGCCAGCGACGGTGCGTTCGTGATGCCGTTGGCCGCCGGGATCTCGGCCTGCCACACCGCTGCGGAGTTCCAGGCGTCCTGATCGGTGAACGCGCCGCCCGGCGCGGCGAGCGCCCGAGCGATCAGGCTGTCGGCGCCCATGAGCATCTGCAGCATCTCGATCATGCCTGGCTGCGGGGCATCGGGATCACCGAAATGCACACCGGGCGGCGGCCCGAGCGGGATGAGTGGGACCACGCGGTCGAACTGCTCGGCGGGCAGGCCGATCCAGAAGTCGAGGCCGAGCGGCCCCGCCACCTCGTCGGAGAAGAACTGGCCGACCGACTTGCCGCTGACCCGGCGGATGACCTCGCCCACCAACCACCCGTAGGTCACGGCGTGATAGCCGCGGTCCGTGCCCGGCTCCCACAGCGGAACCGAATCGGCCAACGCCTCGACGACCGGATCCCAGGCGATCGCCTGCTCGAACGTCATCGGACGGTCGACGTCGACAAGACCCATCCGGTGCGACAGCAGCCAGGCCACGGGAGCATCGGCCTTACCGTGCGCTTTGAACTCCGGCCAGTACTCCGACACCGGAGCGTCGAAGTCCAGGAGTCCACGATCGGCCAGGATGTGGGCGCAGATGGCGGTCGCGCCCTTCGTGGTGGAGAACACCAGCTGCAGGTGATCGGGACCGTACGGGGTGGATCCGCCGGCCTCCGTGACGCCGCCGTGCAGGTCGACCACGAGTTCACCATCGCGGTACAGCGCGACGGCCGCGCCGACGTCACCGCGGTCGTCGAAATTGCCGGCGAACGCATCGCGCACTCGTTCGAACCCCGGTGCCGCGAATCCGGTCACTTCGGCCATGTCATCTCCTCAGGTCGGCGTTCGATCCGGCTCGATGGTACGGGCCCCACCCTGCGGCGTCGATCCGTCGTCAGAGCCCGGTCGCGACGGCCGGCCTCGACGTCGTCCGGTCTCGGTCAGCGATAGACGTCGAAGGTGGCGAGCCGCCGGAACGTGCCGTCGACCGTCGTGACCTCGGCGAGCACGGTGTGGGAGCCGAGCCCGTACTGGACCCGCCAGTCGGTACCGGCCGGATCGAGGTCGAAGGGGCCCTCGGCGACCCTCGTCGGCCGGCCCGAGCCGGTCGGGTCATCGACCCAGTAGGTCACCGACGTGACCCCGGGCCCGTCGTAGAAGATCCACACCCGAGCCCCGGCCCGACTCTTGTCGAGCGGCGTGGGCTCGCGATGGTCGGAGTACACGCTCGAGAACAGGCCCGTGGCGGTGATCGCCGGCGTTGTGGTGGTCGGAGCGGGCTGGCCGGCGATCGTGGTCGTGGTGGTCGGAGCGGGCTGGCCGGCGATCGTGGTCGTGGTGGTCGGAGCGGGCTGGCCGGCGATCGTGGTCGTGGTCGTGGTCGTCGTCGTGGTTGTTGTGCTCGTCGTGCTGGTGACCGCGTTCGGCACCGACCGCGGCGGCGGATCGAGCGTCGGCACGGTGGTGGTGGTCGTGGTCGTCGGCGCCGCTGCGACGACCTCGTCACGCGCCTTCGTGGCCTGGTACGCCATCGGGCCCGCGACCGCAGCTGTCACCGACGCGGAGGTGGCGAGGGCCATGACGACGCGGAAGGACAAGAGGCCCTGCAACAGCATGATCACGCCACGAGTGGCGGTGGAAGCCCTCATCCTTGTGGTCCTTCACCCGGCCTGGAGCGGGAAGTCGTCAGTTCTGGTCGAGATGAATGATGCCAAGCCGGACCGCGCTGAGCACGGCGTGGGTCAGGCTCTGCGTGTCGAGCTTGCGGTAGATGGCATTGAGGTGGTTGTGCACCGTCTTCTGGGTGATGCCCAGATCGCGGGCGACCTGCTTGGTTCCGTAGCCGTTGGCGACCTTCTGCAGGATCTCCACCTGGCGTTCGCTCAGGAGGTCCTCGGTCGCCGCGGCGTCCTCGGCAGCGCGCAGCATCGAAACGGCCAGCGCCGGGCTGAGGAACGTCTCGCCCGATGCCACGAGTCGAATCGTCTGCAGCACCTCGGCGAATGACGTGCCTTTCGTGAGGTAGCCCGATGCGCCCGCAGCGATGGCCGCTCGGGTGCGGCCCGGATCGTCGTGCATCGTGAGGACGAGCACCCGGACGTCGGGGAGCTCGGTGGCAATGCGCCGTGTCGCCTCGACCCCGTCGAGGACAGGCATCGAGAGGTCCATCAGCACGATGTCGGGGTTGGTGGACCGGGCGAGCTCGATGGCCTCCTCGCCGTCTGACGCCTCCCCGACGACCGACTCGCCGGCCCCCTCCAGACCACGCCGGATGCCTTCGCGCAGGATCTGATGATCGTCTGCTAGCAGGATCTTCAACATGTCATCCTTCTTTCGCCACCGGAATGGCTCCGACACTCACTGAAACAGTGGTTCCTTGTTGGACGGCGCTCTCGATTGCGATGCGCCCTCCGATCACGTCGACGCGTTCGCGCATGCCGACCAGGCCGTACGCACTGTCGCGGACCCCCTTGGCGGCGTCGAAGCCCCGTCCGTTGTCTGCGATGACCAGGCTGGCGGTCCCGGCATCGACTGCCCACGTGACGTCGACCCGGCTCGCCTTCGCGTGCTTGTCGACGTTGTTCAATGCCTCTTGGAGGATACGCAGCAGCTCGTTCTCGACCGGGACCGGCATCTTCTCCGTCGGGTTCGTGACCCTGAACGTCACCTCGAGCCCGGTGCGCCCGGCGTACCGGTCGACGAGTTCCTTGCCCACCATCGAGAGTGGGCGATCCTCGGTGATGCCACTGCGGAGCTGACGCAACGTCTCGCGCAACTCGCCGAGCGCCGTCTGCACGTCCGCGTACAGCTGGGTGAGTTGCACGAATCCGCTGCCGTCGGTCGAGATGAAGCGCTCGAGTTCGAAACTGATGTAGGTGAGCCACTGCCCGAGTCGGTCGTGCAGGTCGCGGGCGATGCGGGCGCGCTCACCCTCGGCCCCGAGCGATCGGAGGCGGCCGAACCAGCGGGCGTTGTCGAGCGTGAGCGCCACGACGTCGGCCATCCCCAACAGCAGACGACGGTCGCGATCGCGGTACTGGCCGGGGGTTGCGTGTTCGATGCCGAGCACACCCACGACTCGGCCGCGTGACTCGAGCTTCGTGTAGAGCCCCGACCCCGATGTGGGTGAGATACCGGGAAGCGACCCGGCGGTGAGGTCGGGCACGAGCCATGGTTCGCGGCTGTCCATCGCCTGGCGCAGGTGGACCGGCAACTCGTCGACCGACGACGTGGGCTTGACCGCACACCCCTCGGTCAGCTTCGGGATCCACTCGTCGTG